>JBPYFF010000273.1:0-12219 GCA_051984455.1 Acidimicrobiales bacterium
TGGTGACCGAGACCCTGGCCGAAGCGCGGGACAACGCCTCCTTCGGCACGGCTGACGAGTATCTGGGCCTGGCGTCACCCGATGGCGTCGTCCCGCCGTCGCTTGACCTGTGGCGGGAGGAGCTTGCCCGGTTCCCCGCCGACGACAAAGTCGCCTGGGCCCTCGAGCTGGAGCGGCTGGTCAGGGCGGGGGATCCCCGGATTCGCCAGGTCGAGTCCGCCTATTGGGGCGACTCGATGGGTGAGTCGGCGGTGGCGAGCAGCACGGGTCTCGCGGCGTCCTCGCGGGGGACGAGCTGCTTCGTGTCCGCTTTTGCCATTGCGGGGGAGGGGGCGGAAACCCAGACCGGCGGGGGCTATTCGGTCGGCCGGGCACCCGGGGAGATCGATCTGGAGAAGGCGGCCGGCGACGCCGTGGAGCGGGCGACCCGCCTGCTTGGGGCCCGCAAGCCAACGTCTCGCCGGCTGGTGGTGGTGCTCGAACCGAGGATCGCGGCCACGCTCCTGTCCATCCTGGGGGGCACGCTCGACGGGGAGTCGGTGCTGAAGGGACGGTCGTTGTTTGCCGATCGGGTCGGCGAGCAGGTGTCGGTCCAGGAGTTGACGCTGGTCGACGACCCGACCGACCCGGATGCGTACGCGGCCAGCCAGTACGACGCCGAAGGTCTGGCGTCCCGGCGCAATGTGCTCATCGACGCCGGCGTCCTCCAGGGGTTCCTGTACAACACGTACGCCGCTCGGCGGGCAGGCACCAGGTCGACCGCGTCAGCCGTCCGGGCCGGTTTCAAGAGCGGGCCGGGAGTCGGCGCCCGGGCGCTCTCGGTCGTTCCGGGGTCGAAGTCGCCCGACGAGATCCTGAACTCGATCGGCTCCGGCCTCCTGGTGCAATCGATCTCGGGCGTCCATTCCGGGGTCAACCCGGTGAGCGGCGATTTCTCGGTGGGTGCCGAGGGGATGCTGTTCAAAGATGGGACGCTCGACGAACCGGTCCGTGAGATCACCATTGCCTCGACCCTCCAGCGGATGCTGTTGGGGATCGTGGCCATCGGCTCCGACCTCGAGCGGCTGCCGTCGACGGCCGCCGGGCTCACCATCGCCATCGACGACGTGAGCATGAGCGGGGCCTGACGTGGGGTGGACGTTGCGGCGAAACGCCGCCCGGGTCGTGCTCCTGGACCAGGCCGGGCGGGTCCTGCTCTTGCGGGCGTCCGACCCGGCCGATCGGGCCAAGCCGCCCTGGTGGGAGATCCCGGGCGGGGGAGTGGAAGGTCGGGAGTCGAGCGAGGACGCAGCCCGGAGGGAGTTGCTCGAGGAGACCGGGATCGCCGACGCGGAAATCGGGCCGTGTGTCTGGGTGCAACGAGCCGTGTTCGATTTTGGCGGCTTCCACTTCGATCAGCACGAGCGGATTCACGTCGCCTGGTGCCGCGGTGAACCGCCCGCCTCGCTTCGGCCCACTGCCCTCGAGGCGCTCGAGGCCCTGGCCTTCGACGGGCACCACTGGTGGACGGTGGACGAGTTGCTGGGGTCGAGTGAGCCGATGGTGCCGCCCCGTCTGCGGGAGCTGTTGCCGCCCCTCGTCGCCGGCCGGCTCCCGGACATTCCTATCGACATCGGCAACTGGCCCCAGCGGCGCTAGCGGCCCTAGCGGCCGTAGGCTCGCGGTCATGGCGCTCTTTGGGAGACACAGGACCGAGATGGTGTCGAGCGAGCACGCCCTGCCGGGGCGGTCGCAGGCGATGGTCGTGCCGGAACACCACTTTGTGAACGGCCATCCCCTCGTTCCTCCCTTCCCGGAGGGGACGGAGACGGCCGCCTTCGCCATGGGGTGCTTCTGGGGCGCCGAACGCGACTTCTGGGAAGCGCGGGGCGTTTACACGACGGCAGTCGGCTACGCCGGCGGCTACACCCCGAACCCCACCTATGAGGAGGTCTGCTCCGGCCGAACGGGGCACGCCGAGGCGGTCCTGGTGGTTTTCGACCGGGCCGTGACGAGCTACGGCGACATCCTGCGGGTCTTCTGGGAGAACCACGACCCCACCCAGGGCATGCGCCAGGGCAACGACGTTGGCACCCAGTACCGCTCCGCGATTTACTGGTACTCGGACGCCCAGCGGGAGGCGGCCCTCGCATCTCGCGAGGTCTTCGCCAAGAAGCTGGTCGACGCCGGCTACGGCGAGATCACGACCGAGGTCGTGAAGGCGGGCCCCTTCTACTACGCCGAGGCCTATCACCAGCAGTACCTGGCCAAGAACCCGGGCGGCTACTGCGGCCTGGGTGGGACCGGGGTTCGCCTGGCCGAGCCCTTCCAGCTGGGCTAGCGGGGCCGGCGGGCGGCTTCATTCTCGGCACCATTTCCCTGCGTGGAAGGACGGGTAACGCTTCCGAGAACGCGCGTGGCCCCGCCTACCAGAGCCCGGAGCTTCCGATTTGCGCGAAGGGGCAGATCCCTGCGCCATGACGTGGACCGCCTCTGTCAGGTGGGCCATGATGGTGACCGCCGCCGAGGAAAGTGATCTGATTCGTGCTGCTGGCCGCGTCCAACCCGCTGACCTTCTTCCAGGCGATCTTCATCGGCCTGCTGCAGGGCGTCACCGAACTGTTCCCCATCTCCAGCCTGGGTCACTCCGTCCTGATCCCGTCGCTGCTCGGCTGGCACAGCCTGGTGAAGGGACAGTCAGCCGGCGAATCGTTCTATCTGGCCTTCATCGTCGGCCTTCACGTGGCCAGCGCCCTCGCCCTCCTTTGGTTCTACCGGGCCGATTGGGTTCGCATCGTCAAGGCCTTCATCCGCACTCTTGGAAAGCGGCGGGTCGATAGCTCCGACGAGCGGCTGGCCTGGCTGATCATCATTGCCACCATCCCCGCTGGTCTTCTCGGATTGCTCCTCGAACACCACCTTCGGGTCATATTCGCCAAGCCGCTCGCTGCCGCCTTCCTCCTCACCATCAACGGCGTCATCCTCCTGGCGGGCGAGCGGGTCCGCCGCCGGTCGGAAGTGCGGGCCCTGGCGATCCGTGAGGGCGCCCAGCCGGACGGCTCTCGCCAACTCGACACCCTTGAGTACAAGGAGGCCGGCTTCATCGGCCTGGGGCAGTCGCTGGCTCTGCTGGCCGGAATCAGCCGGTCAGGAGTGACTATGGTCGCCGGCTTGGTCCGTGGCCTCGACCACGAGGACGCGGCCAAGTTCGCCTTTCTGCTCGCCACTCCCATCATCCTGCTGGCCGGCCTCTACAAGCTTCCCGACCTGACCGGTCCGCTGGGCAACGGAATCCGGGGGCAGGTCCTGGCCGGCAGTGTGGCCGCCGGCCTGGCCTCCTACTTCTCGGTGCGGTTCCTGACCCGTTGGTTCAAGACCAGAACCCTGACTCCGTTCGGGATCTACTGCCTGGTCGCGGGCGGGTTCTTCATCATCCACTCGCTGATCTACGCCTAAGAGGGGCCCGCTCAGCTCAGTTCGAAGCGTCGCCCAGAGGCCCGCTGGCGAGCGCCTCGTGGCACTGACAGCTCCTCTGTTCGGGGATGGCGGGAATGGCCGCAAACAACAGCTCCCTCGTGCGGTCGACGTTGTCGGCCAGCACCTTGAACACCTGTTCCATGGTGACGGGCTGGATGCCCTCCACCCCTTCGAGGCCGGTGTCGTAATCGGTCACCAGCGCCAAACCGGCGTAACACATCCCGAGCTCGCGGGCGAGGTAGGCCTCCGGATACTGCGTCATTCCGATGACCTCCCAGCCGGCCGAGCGATACCAGTCAGACTCGGCCCGGGTCGAGAACCGTGGTCCCTGCACGACGACGACGGTGCCACGATCGTGCACGGTGACCCCGTCCAGGGCGGGAGCAGCAGGAACGGTGGTGAGGATCACCGTTCCCAGCTCGGAACAGTAGGGGTCGGCGAAGCTGACGTGCCCGACGACCGGGCCGTCGACGAAGGTGTCGAGCCGGCCCCACGTGCGGTCGACCAGCTGGTCAAGCAGGACAAAGTCTCCCGGCTTCACCCGCGGCTGCAGCGATCCAACCGCGCACGGGCCGATGACCCGGCGCACCCCGAGCGAATGGAGTGCCCACAGGTTCGCCCGGTAGTTGACCCGGTGGGGTGGGTACTCGTGGTGCACGCCATGACGGGGCAGGAAGGCAACCTGCCGTCCCCCGATGGTCCCGATCGTGACGGGCGCCGACGGCGCACCATAGGGCGTGTGGACCAGCGTCTCGCTCGGGTCAGGGAGAAACGAGTAGAACCCCGAGCCGCCGATCACCGCCACGCCGGCCCGGGCTTCGGTCACGCCAGGGAGTCAGCGGCTCAGGAAGCGGCGGCGGCCTTGCCCGAGTCAGAGGACGCCGATGACGAGGACTTCTCGCCACCGCTGGCGGGCTTGTCGGCCGTCGACTTCTCAGCCGACGACTTCTCAGCCGACGACTTCTCAGCCGGCGACTTTTCCGACGACTTGTCCGACGACGACTCACTCTTGGCCGCCGGGCGGCTGTCGGTCCGGTAGAAGCCGCTGCCCTTGAAGGAGATGCCGATACTGCCGAAGACCTTGCGAAGGGGCCCGCCGCACGCGGGACAGGTCGTCAGGGTGTCGTCCTTGAACGACTGCACGACCTCAAGATGCTCATCGCAGGACTTACAGGCGTATTCGTAGGTCGGCATTGCTGGTTCGTACCTCCGAGGCCGCGATTGGCACTCTCAACCCTTGACTGCTAACTGTACCGCGGAACTGGCCGGTCCGGCCATGCCGTTGGGGGCCGCCTAGCCTGAGGATTGTGCCCATTCGCAAAGCTGTCATCCCGTCCGCAGGGCTCGGGACGCGGTTCCTCCCCGCCACCAAGGCTCAGCCCAAGGAAATGCTGCCCCTTGTCGACAAGCCCGCCATCCAGTACGTGGTGGAGGAAGCGGTGCGCTCCGGCATCACCGATCTCCTCATCATCACCGGCCGGGGCAAGACCAGTCTCGAGGACCACTTCGACCGCTCGGTGGAACTGGAGTACTACCTGGAACAGGGCGGCAAGTTCGACCAGCTGGCCGAGGTCCAGGCCATCGCCGAGCTGGCTAACTTCCACTACGCCCGGCAACGGGAGCCAAAGGGCCTCGGTCACGCCGTGTCGGTCGCAAGGGATCACGTCGGCGACCAGCCATTTGCCGTCCTGCTGGGTGACGACGTCATGCACCCCCGCGCCGGCGTGCTGGACGGCATGCTCGAGGCCTTCGACCGCTTCGGCCACTCCGTCGTGGCATGCAAGGAAGTCACTCCTGAGGAGATCTCCAGCTATGGGTGTGCCACGCCCGAAACCGCCGGCGACAACCTGATTCGCATCCTCGACATCGTGGAGAAGCCTTCTCCGGAGGAGGCGCCGTCGACCCTGGCGGTCATGGGCCGGTACGTCTTCACGCCGGACATCTTCACCGCGCTCGAGCAGGTCAAGCCGGGAAAGGGAGGGGAAATCCAGCTGACCGACGCCATCAAGATCCTCCTCGCCGATCAGCCCGTGTACGGCTGGACGTTCCGGGACGGGCGCTTCGATGCCGGCAACAAGCTCGACTATCTGCGGGCAATGGTGGAGCTCGCCCTGGAACGGGACGACCTCGGGCCCGGCCTGCGGACCTTCCTCGGCGAACTGGTCAAGCGAGAGGGTTTGGCGTGATCCCTCTGGAGGCAGCTCGGGCGCGCGTGCGGGACGGTTGTCACCGGCTGGAACGCCGAGAGGTCGGGCTTGACGACGCGCTGGGTTGCGTCACGGCGGAGCCGATCGTGGCGGGAGAGGACGTTCCCCCCTTTGCCAACACAGCTATGGACGGCTATGCGGTGCGAGCGGCTGATATCACCGATGCCGCCCCCGACCACCCCGCCCGACTGAAGGTGACCGGGCTGCTGCCCGCCGGGGCCGAGCCCAGCCAAAGTGTTGGTCCGGGCGAGGCGCTCCAGATCATGACGGGGGCTCCTTTTCCCCCAGGAGCCGACACGGTGGCGATCGTCGAGGTCACCACGACCGATGGACAAGACGTGCTGGTCCGGGCGCCGGCGGGGGCCGGCGACCACGTCCGGCCGGCTGGTGAGGACATCGCGGCCGGCCAGGAAGTGTTTCCCGCCGGGACGGCGCTATCGCCGGGGCACCTCGGCGTCCTGGCGAGCATCGGATTGGAAAAAGTGGCCGTCTACCGGCGTCCGGTCGTCGGTGTTCTTTCGACCGGCGATGAACTGGTCGACGGAGCCGGCCGGCTTCGACCTGGTCAAATACGGGATTCCAACCGCCACACGCTCCTGGCCCTGGTCCGGCAGGCTGGTTTCGACCCGGTTGACCTCGGGACGGCGCGGGACGACGAGGCCGAGATTCGCGGTGCCATCCAGCGAGGCATCGCCGGCTGCGACGCCATGCTGACAAGCGGTGGCGTCAGCATGGGCGAGTTCGACTATGTCAAGAACGTGCTCGACGAGCTCGGTGCCATGGAGTGGATGCAGGTGGCCATCCGCCCCGCCAAGCCGCTGGCATTTGGCCTGGTCGGCGGGAGGCCGGTCTTCGGTCTGCCCGGCAATCCCGTGTCGTCGATGGTGAGCTTCGAGCTGTTCGCTCGTCCCGGGTTGCGCAAGATGGCGGGCTACCCGGCGGACATGCTGGATCGGCCCGTCCTGCGAGCCGTCACCGATGAGCCGCTCACGCGGCGGCCGGATGGCAAGCTGCACCTGGCGAGGGTTGTGGCCGCCCCTCGGGACGACGGTCGCTATCACGTGCGCTCCTCCGGCGGCCAGGCGTCCAACATGCTGCGGGCCATGGCTCTTGCCAACGCTCTGGCGCTGGTCCCTGACGGCAACGGCCTCGGGGCGGGGGAAGAAGTCGAACTGCTGTTATTGACGTAGGTTGGTGGGATGGGCGTGACCAGGAAGCAACTCGTCGACCCCTTTGGCCGTACGGTGCGCGACCTGCGGATCTCGGTCACCGACCGGTGCAACTTTCGGTGCCAGTACTGCATGCCCGAGGAAGGCATGGTGTGGCTGCCGCGGGACGAAGTCCTGACGTTCGAGGAGATCGAGCGAGTCGCCCGCATCTGCGTCGAGAGGTTCGGCTTCGACGGCATCCGCTTGACCGGGGGGGAACCGACGGTCCGCGCCCACCTGCCGGTCCTGGTCGAGAAGCTGGCCGGCCTGGGTGTCGATCTGGCCATGACGACCAATGGAGCGACACTCCGGTTGCTGGCGACGGAACTGCGGCGAGCCGGTCTCCGACGCATCAACATCAGCTGTGACTCCCTCCAGGCCGACCGCTTTTACGCCATGACTCACCGGGATGCACTGGATCGGGTGCTGGACGGCATCGACGCCGCCCTCGAGGCCGGCTTTGATCCCGTGAAAGTGAACTGTGTGGTCCTCAGAGGGATCAACGATGACGAGCTGGTCGACTTCGCCACCTTCGGCCGAGAGCGCGGCGTCGTGGTGCGGTTCATCGAGTGGATGCCGCTCGACGCCCAGGGTGAGTGGGGACTGGACAAGGTCGTTCCCGCCGCCGACGTCGTGGCCGCGATCGATGCCGTCTACCCACTGACGCCGGCCCCGACCAGGGGCTCACAACCGGCCGAGCGGTTCCTCTATCAGGATGGTAGCGGCGAGGTCGGGGTCATCGGCAGTGTGACCCAGTCGTTCTGCGGCTCGTGCGACCGGGTGAGGCTGACGGCGGAAGGACAGTTTCGCAACTGCCTGTTCGCCGTCCGCGAAACCGACCTGCGGGCCATTCTCCGGTCCGGGGGGTCGGACGACGACCTGGCCGCGGCCATCGTCGCCGATGTCGGCAACAAGTGGGCGGGACACTCGATCGGCCAGGTGCACTTCGTGAAGCCGACGCGCTCGATGAGCCAGATCGGCGGCTGACCCTTCAACTTCCCGCGCTGCGGGTGGGGGATGGAACCGAATTCGGTCCCTCAGCGTTAGAATTTTTGATGGGTCGCACGGTGCCCGCAGTGTGGCGGGCAAAACAGGAGAAGTCAGTGAACAGGGTTCGGAATCCGCTCGTGGGCAGCGGCTTGGCCCTCGAAGTCGACGATGTCTTTGCCAGGGCGGGCGCCCGGGTCGACGTGTTCTCGGCCCACGATCCGACCGGGTGCCGGTACCTGGTCGCCCACACCCGCGGTCGGGGCAAGGCGGGCACATGGTTGTGCGCACCGGTGAGCGAACGAGCTCTGGCCTGTGTGCGCTCCGGTCAAGCCGAACTGCGGGACGCCTTTGCCCACAGCTCCACCGGGGCGGTGGACCTGGTCACGGTTTCCACCCGGCCCGGCCGGCGGCCTGAATTTCACGAGTCCCTGCGGCTGTGCTGCGAGCTGACGGACGACGAGTTGCCGAAGGCCGGGATCAGGTTCCGGCCGTCGGTCCGCTGCGCCTGAGTTCCGGCTGAGTTCCGCCTGAAACCCGGCTGCTGGCTGAGCCCGGGCCCCTTGCCCCCGCCCCCGGGAACTCCCGGGAGCATCAGGAATACACTTGTGACATGTCCGATCGCGGTCTGACGCATCTCGACCCTCTCGGTCGGGCCCGGATGGTCGACGTCACCCCGAAGGAGGCGACGCACCGGCGTGCCATGGCTCGCTGCAAGGTGTTCATGCAGCCGGAGACCACCTCGAAGGTCGCCAGCAACGCCATCACCAAGGGCGACGTGCTGGGCGCGGCCCGGATCGCGGGTATCCAGTCGGCCAAGCGCACCCCCGACCTGATTCCTCTCTGCCATCCCCTCCTGGTCGGCGCTATCAACATCAACTTCACCATTGGCGACGATTACGTCGAGGTGGAGTCCCAGGTGGAAACCATCGATCGGACCGGCGTCGAGATGGAGGCACTGACGGCCTGTGCGGTTGCCGCCCTCACCATCTATGACATGTGCAAGTCGAGTGACCGATCGATGGTGATCGGTGAGCTGGCGTTGTGGGAAAAGACGGGCGGAAAATCGGGGCACTGGCGGCGGTCTGAGGGCGGCCTGGCCAGCCCGTTGCGGAACACGCCATCGCCCGCGCCGGCCGGCTCCCCCGATGCCGGCCTCGCCGCCATTGACGCGGTGCTGGAGGAGGGTCCGCTCGGGGAGTAGCCCGGGGACCACGCAGGGTAGGCGCTCATCCGCACGCTGGACCGAGCGGCAGAGACGGGCTAGCGTCTGCCGGAGTCCAAGGGAGAGGCTGGTTCGGGAACCCGGGCCGGCTCGGTGGGCGGCGCAATATCCACCGCGACGCGCGCGCAGCGAGCTACGGTCCCCGATGGAGAAGGGTAGGCCGAGGAGCGTTGACCACGTTGGTGATTCTGGCCCTCATTGCCATTTGGGCAACGGTCCTGATTTACCCGATTCTCCGAGCCCGGACCGAGGGGGGTTTCGGGGATTCCATCGGCACTTTCCGCCGCCATTTGTCGGTGCTCGAGCGGGCCGCTCCGAACAGCGTCTCGCCCGCCAACCGGCTCCGGCTCCCGCAATCACCGGGCATCCCGCCATATCGCCCGGGCGTTCGCGGCCGGGCCGGCTCAGGTCCGGCCCGCTCGGTGCCGGGACGGCGCTACTCCCCCGCGGCGGCGACGGCAGCGACGGTCCGACGCCGCAAGCTGCAGAGACGGCGCCGGGATGTGCTCTTCACCCTGCTCACGGGCATGATCGGGTCGCTCCTCCTCGGGTTCATACCGGGGTTGTCCATGATGCTGGTGGTGTGCGCGGGCTTCGTGGTTCTGCTCGCCGGTTACGTCGGTCTCCTGATCCGCCTTCGCAACCTGGCAACCGAACGAGAGATGAAGCTGACCCTGCTGCCTCCCGCCCCGGCCCAGGTCGCGCTGGGGTTGTCGGCGGCGGAACGGAAGCGAATGGCCGGCGGCGGTGGCTACACCCTGCCCGACGGCTACGGTGCTGCGTCCGACCTGCTGATGCGCCGGCCGGCGAACTAGTCCATCGTCAAAAGGGGTGGCAGCCAGTCCCTTTCCGCCCCCACCGAGTCACCGCGCTGCCAGACGCGAGGAGCTCGACGCCCTGGCCCCCTCAATCCGGGCCACTCTCGACGCGGTCCACGCCGCTCGCGAGGCGGGGCTGGCGGCTTGCCGGCGGACGATCCGGGCTTCCGGTAGCTCCATCCGCGCCGTACACCGGCGCGACGTCGAACGGGCGGCTGCACTCCGAGCGGAGGCGCGAGAGGCCTTGCTGCAGGCGCAGGCGGCGGTCTTGCCGCATCCTGCGGTGGCGTTTGCCGGCTTCTTGCACGACGCTGAGAAGGAATACGCCGAGGCGGTACTCTGCGCCGCGCTGGTGGCCGGGTCCCCTCTGGCCGCCCCTCAGGAGCTTGGCGTCGAGCTGCCGGCCTGGCTGAACGGGTTGGTCGAGGCGGCGTCGGAACTGCGCAGGCATCTGCTCGATCGATTGCGGGCCGGCGAACTCGCCGTGGCGGAGGACCTGCTGTCCGCCATGGAAGACGTTTACGACCTGATGGTGACCATCGACTACCCCGATGCGGTGACCGGCGGGCTTCGGCGCACGGCGGACGCGTTGCGCGCCGTGCTCGAACGGACCCGCAGCGACCTCACCACAACCATCCTTCAGGTTCGGCTCCAGACGGCCATCGAGCGGCGGTTGGAAAGGGAGGGGAAAGAAGGGTGAGGTATCCTCGGGTTCCCGACCGGGGGTGTAGCTCAGTTCGGTAGAGCGCTACGTTCGCAACGTAGAAGTCGCCGGTTCAAGTCCGGTCACCTCCACCAGTAAAGGGGCTGGTCAGCGGGTTGCGGGGGCCCGATGCCTTCGCGTATGGGTGTCGCCATCGCACGTTTCCCGCGCGGTCATCGCGCGCAACAGCGTGTGCGGACCCGGTTCACGATTGAAACCGTGGCCCCGGTACCTGCCTGCCACTTCGCGGACGCGGCCCCGGTAGCTGGGCGACACTGACCCCGGTACCTGCCTGACACACGAACGTTCGATGGCATCCACCGGTCGCTGGTGGCCACCTCCTTCGCTGTGGGTTGTTCACGCCCCCAGGTCCGGAGGAGGCCATCTTCATGTTGCAGGAGTTGGGGCTGGTGGAGCAGCGCTATCACGCCGTGTTGGAGGTGCTGGACGGAGTCACGGCGGTCACGGATCGGGAAGCGGAAGCCCTACTTCCTCACCGCAGGCGCACCTGGTCGATGGTCAGCGTGTAGCCGGTGCTCAGCGGGGCTTTGCCGGTCACCACGAATTGGAACGTCGCGCTCCCGCCGGACAGGCGTTGCGACCCCAGGTCGAACTCCCGAACTCCCGCTTGTGGGCTGAACGCGTTCCACGTGGACGCAGCTGACCTGCCGTTGACGACAAGGCGGCCACTACCGAAGTTGGGGCCGGTCGCCATGCGTATCAGAAGGTGGTACGTCCCGCGCGAGGGCACGCTAACCCGGTAGGTTACCGAGGCCCCGGGGCCGTCTGCTTGGAACTCGCTTGCTTCTCCTCCCACGAAGGCGTCGCTACGCACGGTCGCGACTGAGCCTCCAGAGAGTCTGGCGACCGGCGCGTCCTCGAACTGGCGAGCGAGGGTCGGGTCGCCCTCTGGTGGCTGCAACGGGGATTGCAAAGCGTGGGGCTCACCGAGATTCGGTGTCCCGTCCGCGTTCCAGTCGATCGGCTGGACACGTGCGGTTCTGGGAACGCCCCCGGCGCACGATGTGATCGCCGTCGAGGTCGAGGCGCCATACGCCATCCACCACTGACGCCCGTTCAACGACGTGAAGAAACTGCCGTGCCCAGGGCCATACACTCCTCGACCTGGGTTCGACTGGAAGACTGGTTCCGGGACCTTCGCGTCAGTCCACGTCTGCGGGTCAAGAAGATCCGCCTCGGCCGGCACCGTTAGCCGCCCCAACTTGTACTCAGGTCCCCCACAGAAGCTTGTCGAATAAATGACGTTCAACCAGGGTCCGTGGATAAATGCCTCGGGTCCTTCTTGCAGTGGTTCTCCCTCGGTTTCCCATCCGAAGGTGGGCTTCGAGATCATCACCGGCGGTCCCGCCAGGCTCCACGGCGTCTCGAGCCGGGCGATGTAGAGGTCCTGAGAATCGCTGGGGCTCGCCGCCCCGGAATAGATCAGGTAGTTCTTGCCGTCAACGGACACCACCGTGGGGTCGATGGCGAACGGCTGGAGAGGCGGAATGGCCTTGAACTGGTACGGCCCGCGAGGGTCGTCGCCATAGCTCTGGAGAATGAGGATCTGGTGCCGATAGAGGTCATGAGGATCGGCGGCGACGTAGAGGTACCA
>JBPYFF010000274.1:0-5914 GCA_051984455.1 Acidimicrobiales bacterium
CGCGGGCTCAAAGCCGATCAGCACGTCCTGCAAGGCTCGAGCGGCCACGAGCAAGTTGTCGGGCAAGGCGATCACCTCCTCCGTCTACCGACTTGATTGGAGGAGGGCCGTCACGCCGTGCCCTCGAGCGACTGAAACTATCCTACCCGAACACACGTTCGACTGTCAAGGCGCCGGGCGAGGTCCAGCGCGGCGCTGGTATTCCCAGATCCTCCAGTCCAGGTCGGCGGCCGGCACTCCTAGCTGGCGGGCGGCCGCCTCAACGAGGGTGACCACCTCGGCATCGGTTGCCCGCCGTCCGATCGCGGCTTCGACGAACCGCCTCACATGGGTGTCGGGTTTCACGGTGTCGACGCCGAGACGCATCACCAGCGCCTTGTAGGCGGCGAGGCCAAGGCCCTTCACCTTGCCCTCAAAATCCCTCTTGAAGTCGCTGCCTGCCGCCCACGCCTGCAACGACTCGTGATTCCGAACGCCGGTGCCGTCGAAATAGTCGACCAGGTCGCGAAGCATGTGCGCCCGGGTCCACAGGTTGTAGCCCCACAGGTACTGCGCCAGTGCCGTGTTGCCTGGCTGGTTGTCCGGAAAGCGGCCGAGAACACGCCGCAGGTCACTCATGGCGCGAATCCGGTCTCCGTGCTTTGCCTTGAAGTGTCCGACCGCTCGCACGACCACGGTCGTCGACATCTGGATGTCGAGCACCGTCGAGAGCAGGTTGAGGATGAAGTCATGCTCAACAAACGCGACAGGCACCGAATCGGCCGGCGGAAGCACTCCACTATGCGCCACCACCCGCTTCACCTCATCCGCAGTGGTCATCGCCCCTCGCGTAACGTCGGTAGGGATGGTCACCATTGACGACGTCCGCGGGTTCGCGCGGACGTTGCCGCGGACCGAGGAAGCCCTGGTCCGGGATCGCGTCAAGTTCCGCGTCGGCCGCATCGTCTATGTGGCGTTCTCGCGCGACGAGACCCTCATGGGTTTCGGCTTTCCGAAAGAAGAACGGGTGGCCCTGGTCGAGTCGCAGCCAGCCAAGTTCCTGATGCCCGACCGATCGGATCTGCGTTACAACTGGGTCGTCGTCCGGCTGGCCGCCATCGACCAGAACGAAATGCGGGAGCTCGTCGCCGACGCGTGGCGCATGGTCGTCCCGAAGAGAGTCGCGGCGACGCACTTCGGCCACTAACGGGCGAGCCTCACATTGCGGTTCGACTGTCGAGGCCCATGTCGGCCGGTTGCTGGGTGAACTCCCGGATCATGCCCTGCACCGAGTACGACGCAACCAGGTCACCCTCCTCGGTGAACACCTGGCCCTCACCCTGAACCAGCCCCCGCCCGGCGAAGATGGCCCGGTTGGCGTACAGCAGCCAACCGGTCACATCGACAGCGTCGTGAAACGCGATGGAGATCGACATGATGCCCGTCGACAGCGTGACGTGGGCGTCGGCCTGCCCGAGCCCCTTGTGCGGGAGCATCGCCGCCGCGATCGTCCAGTGCGTCGTCGACTGAGCCATGAGTGCAGCGTGCAGGTACTGCTCGGCGGGCGCATCTCGAAAGCGCATCCACGCATAGATTTCGGGCGGGCCGCTGCGATCGGGATCATCTGAATAGGCGCCGTCGACCACTCGAAGGTCGCGACCCGTGACTCGCATGTCGAACGGCTCGGACGCGTAGGGACCAGGTACGGCGGGCATGTCAACGTCAGCCCGAATCAAATCCGGCGAGCCGCTGTCCAGCAACAGCAGGCCGGCGCTGCGCAGCTTTTCTTCCTGATCGATCCGCACACTTACCGTCGAAAATGTCTTGCCCGGACGCAGAAGTTCGACGTTGATATCGAGGGGCGCGTCGAAAGTCGCCGCCTTGGAAAAAATCATGTACGCGGAAGTGACCCGCTGCCGGGGCAGCGACTTGGAGGCGGCGACGACGGCCTGCCCGAGCAACTGCCCGCCTTCGACCACGTTGCGCGAGATGTCACGATAGGGCGGGCCGACGAAATGGCCGGGACCGGCCGGCTGGACATCGAGCAAGCCGGCGAGATCGGTGGCGTCACCCCAGGTCGGAAAGCGATTGATCGTCACCGCACGCGAATCCGGGCCCGGCCAACGATCTTCGAGGTCGATGCGCACCCGCTCCTGGTAGAACGCGACGTAGCCCTTTATTCCTCCCACTTCGTCGAACGGGGCGCGGTACGCCCAGACGACATTGTCCTCACGCTGATCGCTTCCGATCAGGCTCCAGTAGTCGGCCTCGCCCTTGAACGGGCACACCGTGTGATGATCCGTCGGCTCGAACAGATCCCAGTGCACGTCGGCCTCAGGGAAATAGATGCGATCAACGTGACGGATTTCCTCCAGTCGAATGCACGAGTCGCTCTCGGCCAGAAGAACATCGCCGTGCCAGGCCCGAGCCGTTCCCCGAACCGGCACGAGGTCGATCCGGTAGTCGGGGTACTTCTTCCATGCCGACTCGATGTTGGTCACGCCTGGCCTCCAAGCTCTCGTCGCCGCGGGAGCGGCACGCATCGACACGCTACTTCGACCGCCCGAATACACAGCCGGCTACCGCCACCTCACCCGTACCATGGAGAGTTGTGAGCCGGCGGGGAGCCTTGCTGTTCGGGGCCATGGGCCTCATCTGGGGTATCCCGTACCTCCTGATCAAGGTGGCGGTGAGGGATTTCAGCCCGGGGACGCTGGTCTTCGTTCGCACCGGCATCGGCGCCACGCTCCTGCTTCCCATCGCCGCCTTCCGCCGCGAGTTGCGCCCGGCTTTCGTCCGCTGGCGCCCCCTCGTGGCCTACACCGCGGTCGAACTTGCCATCCCCTGGCTTCTGCTGTCCAAAGCGGAGCAACGGCTGCCCAGTTCGCTGACCGGCTTGCTGGTCGCGGCCGTTCCTATGGTCGGCGCTCTCCTTGCGTGGACCCTGCACGAGCGCGAGCCGCTCGGGGTTCGGGGGTACGCCGGACTGTTCCTGGGGCTGGCGGGGGTGGGCGCTCTTGTCGGTTTTGATGTGTCGGGAGCGAACAGTGGATCGGTGGCGATGGTGGCCATCGTCGTCGTGTGTTATGCGACCGGACCGCTCATCCTGGCCAGGACCTTGGCCGATCTTCCTCCGCTCGGGGTTGTCGCCGCCTCTCTCGCCCTCTGTTCGCTCGGTTACGCCGGCTTCGGGCTGACCCACCTGCCCACCGCGCCGCCCGCCCGGGTGGTCGCCTCGGTCGTGGTCCTGGGCGTGGTGTGCACCGCGCTGGCCTTCATTCTGTTCTTCCATCTGATCGCCGAGATCGGACCGGTGAGGGCGACGGTCATCACCTACGTGAATCCGGCGGTGGCCGTCGTCCTCGGTGTGGTCTTCCTCGGGGAGAGCTTCGGCTTCGCCACCGCGGTCGGATTCGTGCTGATTCTGATTGGCTCGTTCCTAGCCACCACGCCAGCCCGCCATCCAGCCCGCCGTCCCCGCCGGCTATCCCAAACAGCCCGGCCCTCCCAAACCGCACCTCCCGCCCAGATCGCCGAGCCTTGACGGCGGGCCCGGGACGAGGCTTGCCTGTTGAGCGGTAGCCGCTCGCGGTGCGCACGGGGTCGTCTGGAGGTTGATGTGGGAAAAAGGTTGGCCGGTGATGATGAGGTCGCCACCTGGCAGGAAGACGGTTGGGTGCTGCTCGAGGGACTGGTCGGGACCGACGAGATCGATGCCGCCATCCCCGACCTTTTCCAGGTGTTCCCGACCCCTGAGCGGTACCACGCCGACCCGGCCAAGGCAGTCGAGGAGTGGGGCGGACGGCGTCCGGCAACTGGCCATTCGTACGTCTGGCCCCCAACTGGCCCGGGCTTTCGTCCCGACCAGCACCGGTGGGGCCGGGAGTTCCCGTTCCCCGGTACCGGCGCCCTCAACCGGCTCTGCGTCCACCCCTCGGTCGTCGACTTCGTCGAGCGAGCGCTGGAAACCACCGATCTCCGGTTGTATCAGGCGCAGATCACGGCCAAGTACACGGGCGCAACCAACTACGAGCAGCCAATGCACACCGATCGGAACCACTCCTGGCTTCCCCCGTGCCCGTCACCGCCGTGGTGGCACGTCGAAATGTTCCTTTACCTGTCCGACGTCGATGAGTCCGTCGCGCCCACCCATCTTGTGTCGGTCCACGACTCTGCTGGCCGGGCCCCGACCGCTCCCCTCCTCATGCCGGCGTCTGATCCGGAGCTCTATGCAGCGGAGAAAGCGGCAATCGGCAGGCGCGGCTCACTGCTCGCCTACCGAACGGATGTGTTCCACCGGGCCGTCGACCTGGTGGCGCCCGGCGGCTCCCGTTTCCTGCTGAACGTCAGCTACAAGGTGGCCGGCCAGGACTGGATTGGCTATCACTCCGTGCAGTCCCGGGCCACCTGGCCGGATTGGGTCGCATTCGTCGGAGGGTCGACGCCCCGGGAGCTGGAGCTCTTCGGCTTCCCGCCTCCGGGGCATCCCGTCTGGACCCCGGCGCTCGTTGACGCCACGGCCGAGCGGTATCCCGGCCTGGTGCTGACACCCTGGCGGGACGCTCTCGCCGGCTCCTAAACCACCCCTGCCCGTTCTCGCACCTCAGGTAGCACCTCGTGCACCAGAAGGTTGTGAGCCCGGTTTTGCTCTTCCGGCTGCGAAGGATCGAGCCCTTCTACCACCAGCAACCGTTCGACCCCGAGCTCCACCAGCTCGACCAGGCGGCCGGCGCAGTGCGAAGGGCTTCCGACGATGCCAAAGCGGCGAACGAAGCGGTCGTCCAGATGGCCGGCATGACGTCCCTCCTTTCGACCGTGAAACCGCGGGTCATAGTCGGCCGCCACGGCTTGCACGACCGACCGATCACTTTCGTCGAGCTGCTCGCTACCCGCGGTGCTCATGCCCGAGAGGTGGGCATACGCCGCCAGCGGACCTCGGGCCAGCTCGCCCGCGACCCCTGAATCCGGGTGCACCGCGACCACGACGTAGGCACCGAGCGACAGTGGGGAGGAAATCCTTCTGTCGTCGTTCGCGGCCCGTTGAGCTACCGCCAGAGCCCAGGACACCCGCTCGGGGATCGCTCCAACATTGACCGTGACGCGCTCGGCCCAGCGGGCGCCCAGCGAGATCACCCGCGGCCCGGTTGCGGCCACGTCCACGGGGACCTTGGGCAGATCTGCCTGGGCGACCCATCTGAGGGTGGCCGGCCCTTCTTCCTCGCGGCCATCGCCCAGGTACGCCTGTACCCGGGCCAGGTAGCGCTCGGTTTCCCGGACGGTCGCGGGTGGGAGGCGCAGGTGACCGAGCGAAGAATCGCCCCGGCCGATCCCGAGGATGGCCCGCCCCGCCGACTCGGCCTGCACGGTTGCGATGGACGCAGCCGTCACCGCCGCGTTTCGGGTCACCGGGTTGGTGACGCCGACCAGCAACTTCAGCCGCTCGGTCGCCCGCGCCGCCAGGCACAGCCCGCAGTAAGGGTCGGCCGCGATGTCCTGTGTGTCGCCGAAACTGAGACCGTCGAATCCATCGCGTTCGGCCTGGGAGCCGGTCCTTTCCGCCGTGCCGGCGACATGGACGCTTGCCTTCCAGACCTCGAGGGCGCTCACCGCTACGGGACGACGATACGGAAGTAGCGGACGCCTTCCTCCCCGGCCCGGATCGCGTAGTCGGTGTCCCGAGGAACGTAGACCGCACTGCCGGGTCCGCTCGTGGTGTCGCCCAGCTGCAGGCTGCCGGCAATGACGATCATCACTTCGCCGGTGTCGTGACGGTGGACCGGGTCTTCATGGCCCGGCGCGTAGTCGATGTACTGCATCGAAGGCACGTCGGTGCGGGGAAAGGTGAGCGGCTTGTAGCGAATAGAGGCTCGCGCCTGGCTTTCCCCGGCCCCGGCATACTCCGACCAGGGAATGTCGTGTTCGTCGACCTGGAAGA
>JBPYFF010000275.1:0-2833 GCA_051984455.1 Acidimicrobiales bacterium
CCTCCGGCGGGCCGCTGAACCAGTTGTCGGGCAGCTGGCCGGCGAACCAGCCCTGCAACCTGGCCCGCTGCTCGGACGTCGTCCCGCTCCTACCCTTTGGCGCTTGCATACTTACATGATTACACACATTGGCGGCGATGTCGAGCGTTGGATCGCAGGGTCGTCCGGCAAGGTCGTCAGGCGAGAGGCAACGACCTAGGGTTCCGCCATGGCCGGGGGCATGGAAGGGTGACGAGGACCCGGGTCGCTCCTCGCTCGTCTGGCCTGGCCAACGCGCGATCGTGAGCCGCATCGTCATCGTCGGGGCCTCGCTGGCCGGCATCCGGGCCGCGGAAGCTCTGCGGCGCGAGGGCCACGACGGCGACATTGTGCTCGTCGGCGCCGAACCGCACCTGCCGTACGACCGCCCGCCGCTGTCCAAGCAGCTGCTGGCGGGGCAGATGACAAGAGATGAGCTTGAGCTTCGAGTGGACCCCGGCCTCGAGGCCGAACTGCGCCTCTCGACCCGGGCCGTCGGACTCGACGTCGACGGGCGCAAGGTGATGACCGACTCGGGAGAGCCGGTGCTGTTCGACGGTCTCGTCGTGGCAACCGGCGCCCACCCTCGCACCCTGCCCGGCCTGGCCGCCCTGGCGGGGCTGGAGGGCGTCGTGATGCTCCGGACGGTCGAGGACTGCCTGACCCTCCGCCGGGCCTTTCACGCCCGACCCCGGGTGGTGGTGGTCGGGGCTGGCTTTATCGGTTCCGAGGTCGCCGCCACCGCCCACGGTCTCGGGCTGGATGTGACCGTGGTCGAAGCGCTGCCTGTGCCCATGGTGAGAGCGATCGGCATCGAGCTCGGCCAGAGATGCGGCCGGCTGCATCTCGACCACGGGGTCGATCTCCGGCTCGGTGTTGGTGTGACGGGTCTGGTCGGCAACGGGCAGGTCGAGGGGGTGCGGCTCGAGAACGGCACGGTCGTCCCGACCGATCTGGTCGTCATCGGGGTTGGTGTCGCTCCGACCACCGACTGGCTGGAAGGATCTGGCCTCGACCTGGTCGACGGCTTGCGCTGCGATCAGTGGTGCCGGGCATTGTCGGGAGGGCGCCCGGTCCCGACGGTGGTCGGGGCGGGTGATGTCGCCCGGTGGGACCATCCCCTCTTCGGAGAGGCGGTGCGGGTCGAACATTGGACCAACGCGGTAGAGCAAGGGCACAGCGCCGCGGCTGCCCTGCTGCGGGGCGAACAAGCGCCGCCGTTCGCGCCCGTGCCCTACTTTTGGTCCGACCAATACGAAACCAAAATCCAGTTCGTCGGTCGATCGGGACCGGAGATGCGGGTGGTGGAAGGAAATCTCGACGAGGATCGGTTCGTCGTGGCGTTCGGTCGCGAGGATCGGCTGGTCGGGGCACTGTCGTTCAACCGGCCGGCGCGCATCATGCGCTACCGGGCGCTGATCGCGGCCGGCTCTGGTTTTCCGCCCGAACCGCCAAGCGGATAGCGTCGGCTTTGGTGGCTACTCCGGTTCAAGTCGTCCTCGACGCCGCTGACCCCGACCGGTTGGCCCATTTCTGGGCCGACGCGCTCGGGTATCAGCTCGAACCTCCGCCACCCGGTTTCGCCACCTGGGAGGATTTCCTACAAGCTCGGAACATCCCAGAGGAGCTGTGGAATGCAGCCAGCGCGATCGTCGACCCCGAAGGTCGGGGACCCCGGATCTACTTCCAGCAAGTCCCCGAACCCAAAACGTTCAAGAACCGCTGCCACCTTGACCTCAACGTAGGCGGCGGCCGGACGGCAACGGTGGAGGAGCGTCACGAGCGGGTTGAATCCGTGCGTGACCGGTTAGTCGGTGCTGGCGCAAAGGAGATGTATGTCCACGACGAACGGGGCGAATACTGGATCACGATGGCCGACCCCGAAGGCAACGAATTTTGCCTTCAATGAGCACTGACTAGCTCGCGTCGCTCAGTGAGCCATGTCCTCTTCGTGTGCACGGGCAATGCCGCCCGCTCGGTCATGGCCGGTGCCATGTTCGAGCAGCTCGCACCCGATTGGAACGTAACCACCGCCGGCACTCACGTCATCGAAGGCCAGCCGATGAGCTGGCGGACGAGAGAGGCCCTGGACCGGCTCGGCTTTTCCGCCAATGGGCATCGCAGCCATCAGCTTCAAAACGGCGATCTTGATGCGGCTGACATCGTGGTGGGCTTCGAAGGCTGGCACATCGCGTACGTGCGTCGCACGCATTCGGCCGCGGCCTTCAAGACGGCAACGATGAAACGCTGGTGCCGCGACCTCCGTCCGGGGGCGACCTCGCTGACTGCCCGCGTCAGTGGCCTGGGCCTGGCGCAGGTGGAGATTCAGCCCTGGGAGGACCTCGATGACCCGGCAGGGGGAGACGTCGAAGTCGTCGCGGCCTGTGCTCGAGATGTGCTCGACCTCACCACGACCCTTGCGTCGGTTCTGATCAACGGCTAACCGCTCTCCGACAACTCATCGATG
The DNA here is from genome assembly GCA_051984455.1 of Acidimicrobiales bacterium. Lineage (GTDB taxonomy): Bacteria > Actinomycetota > Acidimicrobiia > Acidimicrobiales > Palsa-688 > JBPYFF01. The sequence goes on from JBPYFF010000275.1 coordinate 2,486, forward strand.
TCCCGCAGCACCCACGCCCGAGACTGGTAGCTGTCTTCGCCGAAAAACCCGCCGGTCGCCATGACCCCGGGCAAAGTGGCCAGAGCCCGTTCCACCAGCGGAAGCTGGCCCGGGTCGATCTCGATCAGTTCCACTTCGGTGCGCACATGGGAGGCTGCCCATTTGGGGAGCCATTTGCCTCCGGGATCGCAGTAGCGGCTCTTGAATTGAATCGGCATCGCATCGGGGTCTAGGGCCAGAGCGGCGGCGACGGCCGAACGGGCACTCCGGTCAGCCTCGGCCGCGGTCAGGGTCACCGCCAGGTGATTGTAGGGGGTGTCCCGACCGGCTCCCCTGGTGACCCGTTAG
>JBPYFF010000276.1:0-2654 GCA_051984455.1 Acidimicrobiales bacterium
CTCTTCTGCTTCAGCTCCCAAGGCGAGGAAACACGCATCGACCACGAGGTGGAAATCCGGCCCAAGGGCGTGTTCATTCTGTTCGCGCCGATGATGGGACTGATCGGCCGCAAGGACCTGCGCGACACAGCGAACGCGCTACAAGCCCACCTTGAACGCTGAGGTGATGCCGGGTACCTGCGTACGAGTCAAACCATCGCGCCGCCGATCGACGAGGTGTTCGCCACGGCGGGGGGAGGAGACGAGCTTCCGCGCTCGAGCACCTGGAGAAGCACCGCCCTGAGTTCTATCCCGAACTCGGTGACCCTGCCTCCCCGGACATTCCAGGCTTCGGTTCCGACTGAACGCTCGGGATGGCGGCCGGCGCACCACCAACGCCGAAAAGACCGTCGGTAGCTGTCTTGACCTCCACTGCCGGTCTCTCGCCATTCTTCGGGGACCCAGTCGCACTACCTACGCTGCCGACGGCATCGTCAAGGCCACGATCTCTATCTACCAACCGCCTTCCGCGCCGGGGCGCCTCAGAGCAGCCGGGGCTCTGCCTACTTCAGGCATCTGTCAGGCCAACCATCTGAGCGCCCGTTGACATCAGTAGCTGTCGCTTGCCGCGGGCGGCTGATGACCCGAGAGTGCGGCGAGGCACGAGGCCTGATGACCCAGCACCTGAAATCTAGACGTCTTTGTCGTCGACGGCGCCGAACCTGAGCTCCGCCACCTCGGTGGCCTGATGATCCAGGCGGTAGAGAAACGCTTTCGCCGGCACCTGACCCCGCGGGGCCCCCGTCCTCTCAGACGGCCGTTATCGGATCAGCTCGGCGACGACCTCGGGTCTGTCCCATTGTGGCCAATGGGATGCGCCATCGACCAAGTGGAGTTCGGCTCTCTTGAACAGGCGCGCAAGATGCGCCCCGACGCCTGGGTTGAGGAAGGGGTCGAGCCCGCCGAACACCAACCTCACCGGGACGTCGGGGCCTGCCAGCCGTCTATCCCAGATGACCTCGTCCTGCGTGTCGAGATCGCCGAACAGCGCCGCGGTCCACGCCCGAATGGCCGGAAGGGCGTCTGCGTTGTCGGCATCGCCGAAAAACTCGGGTAACACGAAAACGCCGATACCGTTCGGGTCGTCGGGATCTTCACCCCACTGGCGGGCGGTGTGCTGGAGGAGCCACAGCCGCTGGTTGGGATCGTCGATCATGGCGTCGGCCAGGGGGACCAGTTCCGGATCGGCCAACACGCGGATCAGTGACGGGAGCCGGAGTGTCGGGGCGTGCCCGTAGTAGGTGTTGAGGAGGATCAACCGGCTGACGCGGGCTGGTGATGCGACGGCAAAATCGACGGCGACGGGCCCGGAGGCGTCGTGGCCAACCAGTACGACCTGATCGAGCCCGAGCCCGTCGAGTGCGGCGCGGAGCTGATTGACGTGGTCGGCGGCATCGAGCACGCCCCGCTCCGGTCGATCGGAACGTCCATAGCCGAGGAAGTCGATGGTCACCGCCCGTCGAGGTGCCAATCGCGGAATGAGCCGGTCATACATCCGACCGTCGTCAGGAAAGCCGTGCATGAGGATGAGTGCAGGGCCCTCCCCGGAATAGTCGGCCACGTGGATCTTCCCGCCCGCTGTCGGCACTTCGTGGATCGTGGCGCTGGCGCCCATGGTCTCGGTCACAGTCGGCCCTCTCTGGACGTGATGAATGCGGTGTCAGCTGGCAAGTAATGGGGTTCGCACTGAGCCACCACAGCGGAGGTTGACACGCAACCCGCCCTGGAAAAAGGCCGAACTTGACAACGGACTGTTCGGCGACAGCGAACAATGGGGCCCGTCGGGGAGTAGCTTCCCAGGCGGTGGAGCTACGCGAACTGGAAGCCTTCGTGGCCGTGGCCAACGAACTTCACTTCGGCCGGGCCGCCACTCGCCTTCATGTGGGAACACCGTCACTCAGCGAGCTAATACGCCGTCTGGAGCGGGAACTCGGCACACCACTGTTCACGCGCACCACCCGCCGAGTGGCGCTCACCAGCGCTGGCGAGGAGCTACTGGCCCGAGCGAAGGCCATTCTCGATCAGGTCTGCTCCGCACAAGCGGCCGTGAGACGGGTGGCCGCGGGGGAAGCCGGCACGTTACGGGTCGGTATCACTCCGCCCGTCGCCCCGCTGCTGGCCCCACACCTGATCAAGGCGTTCGCTGGCCAAGCCCCGGAGGTCGACGTGCAGTTACAGCGCATGTGGCTAACAGGACTCACTGCCGCCCTGGCGGCCGGCGACATTGACGTGGCCATCACCTGCGGGCTCATCGCCGAGCCAGAGGGGATAGCCAGCGAGGTCTTCTGCGCAGAACCCTTGCTGATCGGGCTCCGACCCGATCACCGCCTCGCCAACCGCTCCTCTGTTGCCCTCTGCGATCTGGCCGAGGACGTGCTGGGCGTGCTCCCGCCCGACCTCTTTCCCGCCTGGGCGCTTTGTCAGCAACAAGCCCTCGATGCCGCGGGAATCTCCCCACGCACCGTCCTGGTTACCGACACCGACCTCGCCGCCGCACGCTGGACCGAACAAGCCAACTTGGACTGGGTACTACTCATCCCATCGCTCACGATCGGACACACCAACACGGTCATCCGCCCGATCGAGCCCATGCAACTCGTGCCCTACACGCTGCA
>JBPYFF010000277.1:0-3493 GCA_051984455.1 Acidimicrobiales bacterium
GCGCACAGGTGCTGCACTGCCTGGAACGAACCCACCGGCACTCCGTACTGAATCCGCTCCTTGGTGTAGGCAACGGCGTCGTGCAGTCCCGACGTCATGACCCCGACGATGTCACCGGACACGAGCGTGAGAGCAAGCGCCAGCCATCGCTCGTGTAGTTCGGGGGACAACGAGTCGCCGGCTTCTTCACACTGATCTGCCCTGATCGCGTCGCCTGGCTCGAGCAATCGCCTGGTCAGATCGGCCGACTCAAGGGCCAGGAAGCCTGGTGTAATCGACACTCGCACGATCCGGCCGGATGGAGGTGAGCGCTTGATCGCGACTGCATACGCGGCCTCGTCCGCATCCCATGCCACGGCTCCGACCACGTCAGCGATGTCTGCCAGCCCACAGAGGTCCGGCGTCAGCAGGAGGGCGTAGCGCGCCTCGCCGGCGGCGATGTCGTTCAACCACTCAGGCGGGCCGCCGACCAGCGCCAGCAACTCGGCCGCCAGGACCGAGCCGAGAAACGGTACGGGCGCAAGCGCACCGCCGAGCGCCATGGCGATGAGCAGATGCTCAACTCCCGACCCGGCGGGAACGCCGTCTTCATCCCGGATCCGGAGACCGAGCAAACCCGCTTCGGAAAGTCGATGCCACGCCTTGACTCTGTCGACGCTGGCGAGGTCGCCGGTCGTGCGGAGCCCGATGGAGGCACTCAGTTGAGCCACCATGTCGCGGAGCATCTCCTGCTCTTCGCTCAGAACCGCCAGCACTGCACCGCCTCTCCACCGGGCGCGCTCCCGGACGCCTGACTACGATGTCTCACCGGTCCTCCTGACGAGGTCATGGTATCCAGCGTTGTGGCCGTCCGCCGGGCCGATCCAGCATTGTCAACTTCTCCGCGCAGGTGATGATCGGTGACGTCCGCTTCTCGCCCCTTCTCGGCCGGGTCCATCTCGATCCGTCTCTATGCTCACGACGAACTATCCCCGCCGGACATCATCGCGGAGCTCTGCCATCAGGCCCGGCTGGCGACCGACCACGGCTTCGACGGCGTGATGACCAGCGAGCACCACGGCGGACTGTCCGGTTATTTGCCCAATCCCCTCCAGTTGACGAGCTTTATCCTCGACGACACCGATGGTGGTTGGGCGGCTCCCTGTCCACTGGTACTGCCCTTGCGGCCGGCTGCCATGGTCGCAGAGGAGATCGCGTGGCTCGACGCCCGGCATCCCGGGCGCGTTGGCCTCGGCGTCGCCGCAGGTGCACTACCGCTCGACTTCTCCGCCATGGGCATGGATGTGAAGGAGGCGGGGCCACGGTTCAAGGCAGAGCTGCCCAAGGTCGCGCGCCTCTTGAGGGGCGAGGAACTACAGGGCCTCGAGGGCGACCGGGCCCTCGCCCGGTTGGCTGACAGGCCTATTCCAGTCCTGAGCGCGGCGTCGTCACCGGAGGCATGCCGTCGAGCGGCAAGGTCCCGGGTGGGGATTCTGCTGGACGGGATGACCTCGAGTGAACGGGCTGCTCGTCTGTGTGCGGAGTACGACCGGGCAGGCGGTGCGGCCGGCAAGACGGTGATCCGCCGCGTGTGGATCGGCGAACCGTTGACAGAGCTCGTCGCCAAACAACGCCGGGTGTATGAGAGCTACGCCCCGTCCGGCCGTTCCTTCGGCCCCGACCAGACAATCGTGTCGACCGAGCCGCAGGTGATTGCGATCAAGCTGCACGCGCTGATGGTCGCCACCGGTGCCAGCAGCCTCAACCTGCGGGTCCATCTGCCGGGGATCGGCCCGGCCGAGGTACGGGCCCAGATCTCGCAGCTGGGGCGCGAGGTCCTGCCAGAACTCAGGTCCCTCCTCGCAAGACCGACGGGGAGAGCCGGTATGGCGCCCGTGGCAGACTGACGATCGGAAGGACGAAGGAGGAGAAATGACCCTGCGATTCCCGGTCGAGGCGGGCCACATCATGATGTTCGCCCGGGCTATCGGTGATCCCAACCCGCGGTACTACGAAGAGACCGCGGGTGCAGAAGTGGTGGCACCGCCGACATTCGTGCAGGCGAGTGCTCAGTTCGATCCCAACTACCCGTTGCGGCCGAAGATCGGCCACCCCTGGTTTGGTTCTGGCCGCGAGCCCGCTGGACCTCCGCCTTCGTTCGGTGGCCGCGGGGGCAGCCGGGGAAACGGCGGTGGCGGCGGTGGCGGCGGTGGCGGCGGTGGCGGGACCGGCCTGCACGCCGAGCAGCACTTCGAATACGCCCGGCCGGTCCGCCCCGGCGACGTGCTCACCTGGACGACCATGCCGGGAAAGACGTGGGAGAAGCAGGGCCGGCGCGGGGGACGGCTGGTGTTCAGCGAACTGGTGACCGAGTATCGCGATCAAGACGGTGAGCTCGTCGTGACGGCACGCTCGGTCGGTGTTCGCACCGAGAAGCCGGTGGAGGAGAGCAAGTGACGCCGGATGTCGGTGACCGTCGTGAGCTCGTCATCGTCGACAATCTCACCCGTACTCAGATCGTGCAGTATGCCGGGGCGTCGGGGGACTACAACCCTCTGCACACCGACGAGGTGTACGTGACCAAGGTCGCGGGGTACCCGACCGTCTTTGCTCATGGCATGCTCACCATGGGCGCAACCGGCAAGGTAGTTACGGACTGGTTCGGTGCTGACCGGCTCGCCAGTTACAGCGCCCGGTTCATCGGACAGGTGTGGCCGGGCGACACGCTGACCGCGGTTGCGACCATATCTGCTCTCACGGAAAAGGACGGGCATCACCTGGCCGAAGTCGATGTTTCGACCCGCAATCAGCACGGACAGGAAGTTTTGAGCGGGCGGGCGACGGCGCGAATCGGCTGAGCACCGCCCTAGGGCCACCCGGAAAGCAAGCCCAGGTCCCGACATACGTCCGGGGCGTAGACCGTCCGCCCGTTCGGTTCGGCGGCCTCTGGCGCCGTGACCAACCAGGCTGTCACCGCCCCGGGAACGTCGGTTGGGATGGCGTCAGCCGCATTGAAGCCGAACGGCGCCATGTCGATTGCGATGCGCTCGGTCGCGACGAACCCGGGCTCCAGGTTGTAGGCCCGAATCCCACGGTCGCTCATTTCGAGCGCCAGCATGCCCGCGATCCTGTAGGCGGCCGCCTTGCTGAACCCGTAACCCAGCCCCCAGCCACCCTTTCCCGCCGGGGCGGGGGGATCGGTGAGCCCCGATGCCGACGAGACGTTGATGATCGTGCCGCTGCCACGAGCCACCATGGATGGCAGTACCTGCTTGATCAGCACCAGGGGCGACATGGCGTTGGCCTGGAGATGCTTGTCCAGCAGCTCGATCGGTGTATCAATGATGAAGTCCATGTGACCGGGCCCGACGTAGCGGCCGTTGTTGACGAGCACGTCGATTCGACCCCACCGCTCGAGCACGGTCGCAATGGCGGCACCGAGCGAGGCCCGATCCAGCAGGTCGGCCGGTGCGGCCAGGGCACGGACACCGGCCTCCTCCACCAGCGCTGCCGT
>JBPYFF010000278.1:0-5774 GCA_051984455.1 Acidimicrobiales bacterium
CAGTTGCGAAGAGGGTCGCCGGCCGCGGGCTCTACCTTGATGACATCCGCGCCCGCGTCGGCGAAGAGCTTCGTGGCGTAAGCGCCGGCGATTCCCCTCGAAAGGTCGATGACCCGGGTGCCGCCGAAGCCTCGCATCGCGTCGGGGAGCGTAGTAAGCGCGGGGCAGTACCAGAGCAGGGGCAAACGGTGGAAGGCTCTTAGCCCATGGCACACCGCAGACCGCTCCGGCCGGGGGAGTTGGCCGAAGCGGCCGTGCTCGCCGTCGTGGCGGTGGGCTTGTGCTTGATGGGGTGGCTCTTGCCACTGGGGGGAGCCTTTCTGGCCGCGGCGGTGACGCCAATGGCGGTGATTTCGGTCCGCAACCGGCCGCGGGCGGTGCTGGCCGGCGCCGTCGCCGGCGTGACCGTGTCATTCCTCATTGCCGGCACCGGGCTGGCGCTCAACCTTGCGGGCTGTGCGGTGTTCGGCGCCCTCATCGGGGCGGCCTGGCGCCGGAAGTGGGGTCCGGTCCGGACGGTGCTCGCCGCGGTGGTGTTCATCTGGCCGCTTGCGGCTGCGGCTGCGGTCGCCTTGTTCGCCGTCTTCTCGCAGCTCCGTCAGCTGACCCTCGACCAGATCACCAACACATGGGCAGGGGCGAGCAAGACCTTTCGCAGTATGGGCCTCACGCGTATCGCCGACCTCGGCGACACGATCACCCGGTGGGAGGTGACGCACTGGTGGATCAGCATTCCCCTGTTATTGCTGGCGCTGATCATCTTCGCGGCCGCCATGAGCCGGCTGATTGCCTGGCCAACGCTCGGGCGGTTGTCGGTGGCGTGGGTGCCTGCCTCCGATGAACAGCCTGATCGAGGGAATGAGACAGGGCCGCCAGGCCCGGTCCCGGTCGAGTTGATCGGCGTCAGCTACCGCTATCCCGGCGCAGAGTCAATCGCGCTGGCGGACGTGACGCTGACCGTGCATCCCCGCGAGTTCGTGGCTGTGGTCGGCCCCAATGGCTCGGGAAAATCGACCCTTTCCCGGATCATCGGCGGACGGCCTCCCACTGCTGGAGAAGTGCGCCGGCCAGGCGTGGTGGCGGCCGGCCATCCGGGTGGCACGTCGATGATCTTCCAGCGGCCCGAGAGCCAGGTCCTCGGGGTGCGGGTGCGAGACGATGTCGTCTGGGGCCTGCCCGATGGGCACGGCATCGATGTCGAGACGCTTCTCGGAAGGGTTGGTCTCGGTGGATTTGCTGACCGGGAGACGTCCACCTTGTCGGGCGGTGAGTTGCAGCGCCTCGCCGTGGCGGCGGCGCTGGCAAGGAAGCCGAGGCTCCTCATTTCCGATGAGTCGACGGCAATGGTCGACCACCACGGCCGCGAACTCCTCACCGACCTGTTCGGCGGGCTCGTCGCCGACGAAGGCCTGGCCGTGGTTCATGTCACCCACCGGCCCGAGGAAGCAGCCCGGGCCGACCACGCCCTGATGCTCGATGGCGGCCGGCTTCGGGACAGCCCTCCTGCCGCTGTCCGCGTGATGGAAGAGCGCCCCACCAGGAGGGAACTCGGCCCACCACTCCTGCAGCTGAACGGGGTCGGGCACGTCTACTCCGCTCGCTCCCCCTGGGCCCACCGGGCCCTCACGGGCATCGACCTGACCATCGCGGAGGGGGAAGGGCTGCTCATCGTCGGACACAACGGGTCGGGCAAGTCAACCCTGGCCTGGATCCTGGCGGGCCTGTTGGTCCCGAGCGAGGGCTCGGCCTGGCTCGAGCGCGAACCGATTGACCACTGTGTCGGCCGGGTGGCTCTGTCGTTCCAGCACGCCAGGCTCCAGCTGTTGCGAAGCACCGTCAGGCGCGACATCAAGGCGGCGGCAGGGGTGGACGACGCCGCCGCGGATGCTGCCCTGGAGCTGGTCGGATTCGACCCGGCAGAGCTCGGGGACCGGCGAATCGATCAACTGAGCGGGGGCCAGCAGCGCCGCGTCGCCCTCGCCGGGATGCTGGCCCGCCGGCCACGGGTGCTTGTCCTGGACGAACCGTTCGCAGGGCTGGACGACTCCGCCCGCGCCGGCCTGGTCGAGGTGCTGGCGGGACTGCACGACCTCGAGGGGCTCACCGTTGTCCTGATCTCGCATGACCGGGAGGGGGCGGCCCGCATCACCGATCGGGCTGTCACTCTGGACCGCGGCCGCATCGTCGCCGATGGCGCCTGGCCCGACGCCGGCCTTGACTCCTCCGCCATCCAGCCCGCAGGCCCAACCGAGCTCCGATGATCCGGGACTGGCACGAACGGCGCACCGAGCGTAGAGGACGGCGTCGCACGACAGAACTGACGCTCCTCCGTCCTGTTGCCGGGAACAGCCCCGTCCACGCCTTGTGGGCCGGGACCAAGATCTTGGCGGTTGCCGCCATCTCGCTGGTCCTGTCCATCCGGCCGTCATGGCCGGCGATCGGAGTTCTCGGGGGGTTCGTTCTCGCCAGCCTCATCCTGGCCCGCATTCCTCCCGGTGCCGCCCCTCGACTTCCCCGGTGGTTCTGGATTGCATTTCTCCTCGGGGGGGCCCTCAGCCTGCGTTCCAACAGGGCTCCGCTTGTCCACGTGGGTGGGCTTGAGTTGAGCATGGGCGGCCTCGACCAGTGGGCCCGTTACACCACCCTGGCGGCGGTGATCCTGGCCGCAGCGGCACTGGTCAGCTGGACGACGCGGCTGGCCGAGGTCGCGCCGGCGCTGGCCCGCCTGGGCACCCCGCTGCGCTGGCTTCGCCTTCCCGTCGACGAGTGGGCGATCGCGTCCGCGCTCAGTATCCGGTGCCTACCGCTCTTGACGGATGAAATCCGGACCCTCGCCGCTGCCCGGCGCTTGCGGGCGCGTGAGCCCGAGCCGGGCGTCGGCCGGCTAACCCGAGCGCTCATCGAGGCACGGGACCTGCTGCTGGCATCGCTCACGGTTTCGCTCCGCAGAGCTCATGAGCTGGGTGATGCGATCGAAGCCCGTGGCGGGTTCGGGCTTGTGTCCGACACCCGCTCGGGGCCCCGTTCCCTGGACGGGGGAGCCCTGCTGCTTGTGGCGGGAGCCGCCGCGGCCGCGCTGCTCGCCTGACGCGGGCTCCGGTCTTACGTGTGGCGGCTGATGAAGCCCCGTGAACGAAAAACCCTCAACATGCGCGTGACAAAGGCGGCAGCGCCGATCAGCAGCACGATGCATCCTATGGCCGCGAGCCCGAGCTGGCGCCACGGCAGAGGGTGGCCGGCAACGACCGCACGGGCCGCCGCGAAGGCGTGAGTCGTCGGGAGGAGGGCGGCGATCGGTTGCAGCAACGGGGGAAGGGCGCTGATCGGGTAGAAGATGCCCGACAACGGCATCATCATGGCAAGCAGGCCCCAGGCGAGGATCTCCGCACCCTGACCGACCCTGAGGATGAGGCCGATCACGACGAGGCCGATTGACCAGCCGACGACGAGCAGGATGGCCACGATGGGCACGAGGGCCAGGCCGACATCGGTGATGTTGAACGCGAAGAGGGCGAACGCGACGAGCGCCACCGTGCTCACCCCGAGTGCGAGCTTGGCCAGCCCGAACAGCATGACCCCACTGACGTACTCCAGCTCGGTGAGCGGCGTCACCATCAGGTTCAGCAGGTTCCGCGACCACGTCTCCTCCATGAAGCCGGTCGCCAGTGAGACTTCGGCCTGGAACACGACGTGGAAGAGCAGGATTCCGGCAAGGAGATAAGCAACGCCTTTCGAACCGCTACCGGCCTGCCGGCTGAAGTAGACGCCGAGCGAACCGAACAGCACCGCGTCGACCACAGGCCAGAACACGACGTCGAACCACCGCTGCGGCGAGCGTTGCAGCACGTACGCGTGGCGGCGGGCAACGGTGCGGACCCGGAGCCAGGAGGGCGGTTTCATCCCGCCTGTTCCCGTTCAGCCGCAAGGTGCAGGAACACGCCCTCGAGGTCATCCCGACCGAAACGGGCGGCAACCTGCTGCGGGGAACCGTCGGCCACGATGCGACCGCCGGAGATGAAGACGACCCGCTGGCACAGCCGCTCCACCTCCACCATGTTGTGACTGGTGACGAGCAGAGCGGTGTCCTCCTCCGCGCCCAACCGCTCAAGTCCGGTTCGCACCCGCAGTGCAACGTCGGGGTCAAGCGATGCGGTGGGCTCGTCGAGAATCAACAGGCGAGGCCGGTGCAGCGTGGCCTTCACGATGCCGACCAGCGTGCGTTGCCCGGATGACAACTCGTTGCCCATGCTGGTGGCGAGGTGAGTGATGGAAAAGCGCTCGAGCCCGAGGTCCACCGCGGGCTCAGGATGGGCCAGCCCGTAGAGGCGGCCAAAATGAGTCAAGAACTCCCTCACCCGCAGCCGCTCGGGCAGCGGCAGGTACCCGGCGGCGAAGCCGACTTCGGCCGCAGCCCGGCTCCGGGCGCGGGGCAGCACGTGGCCGGCCACCTCGACATGACCCTCGTCAGGGGTGACGACACCGAGCAGCATCATGAGAGTGGTCGTCTTGCCGGCACCGTTCGGCCCGAGGAGGGCCACCCGCTCGCCGCGCCTGACGGTGAGACTTACCCCCGCCACCGCCAGCGTGCGCCGGTAGCGCTTGACCAGGCCGGTGGCACAGAGCACGATCCCGTCAGAGCGCATCGAGCCAGTGTCGCAGGCTGGCACGACGATCGTCATCCGTTTTCCCGACGCGGCACAGTCGACGAATGACCAACTCGGCAACGCGGGGCGGGCCGGACGGGGCTCGCCGCTGCTGGTGGGCCCTGGCCGACCCCCTCTACGTCGGCTACCACGACGACGAATGGGGTTTTCCCTGCTAGGCCGAGCGGCCGCGAGTGAAGACGGTCGTCGGATCTGCTCGCATCCGTGGGCGGAGTCCGACGTCGCCCCGATGGCACACTGAGCAGGATGGCTGATGTCTACAAGGAGCTGACGGTTGCGAACGCGTCGGGCTGGTCCCGCTGGCTGGGTAAACACGGCGCCGAATCGCCAGGAGTCTGGCTGGTCCTGGCCAAGAAGGGCGTCACCCAGCCGACGAGCCTGACCTACGACGAAGCCCTGGAGGAGGCGATCTGTAATGGCTGGGTCGATGGACAGCTCGCAAAGGGTGACGAACGAACCTTCCGCCGCAAGTTCACTCCTCGACGACCGGGAAGCGCCTGGTCGAAGCGCAATGTCGCCCTTGCCAGCAGCCTGACCGACGCGGGCCGCATGAAACCCGCAGGACTCGACGCCGTCCAGCGGGCAAAAGCCGACGGCAGCTGGGATGGCGCTTATGAGGGGCAACGTTCGATCACTGTCCCTCCCGATCTTGCCGCAGCCCTGATTGCCACTCCTGCCGCCCAAGAGATGTTCGACCGGCTAGACGCCACAAACCGCTACGCGGTCCTTTACCGCGTAACCACCGCCAAGCGCACTGAGACCCGCCAGCGGCGAATCGAGCAGTTCGTCACCATGCTCGCCAGAGGCGAGACCATGTACCCCCAGCGACAACAGCGCGTGCGGGCAACCAAGCCCGAGCATCACCGCTGAGCCTTCGGAAACGCGCCTTTCGTATCCCATACTGCTCGCCAAGCGCGTCCCACCTTCGCGGACGGCGCATGTCCTCTACCGCCGGTTCGCGGGCGTACATAACGACGTCCGGCGCGACCCCGGTAGGGACGGTTACCCGTGTAGTGGCCGGGTGGTCACCGGGGTAAGGATGGGGCGGGTCAGCTGGCCGGAGTCTCCCGCTCAAGCAGAATCATGATCTGTGAGGTGCTGATGGACCAC
>JBPYFF010000279.1:0-2759 GCA_051984455.1 Acidimicrobiales bacterium
GCCAGGGGTTCTTTTGGGCGTGTCGTATCCGTCCTGTCCATCGGGCGTTTTCCAGGCGTTCAGACCGCCGGCCGCAGGCAGGTCACACGTCGACGGACGCCTGAGCCACCCCGTCGGTCCGTCGCCAGGTGCCCGATCGGCCACCGGACTTCTCCCACAGAGCGAGGTCGCCGATGGTCATCGAGCGGTCGGTCGACTTGCACATGTCGTAGATCGTCAGGGCGGCGACGGCGCACGCGGTTAGGGCCTCCATCTCCACGCCTGTGCGGTCCACCGTCTCCACCTGGGTCTCCACACCGACGTGGTCGTCACCGATGGTGAAGTTGACGTAGACCGAGCCGACCAGGAGGGGATGGCACAGGGGGATCAGGTCGGCCGTCCGCTTGGCCGCCTGGATCCCCGCGATGCGCGCCGCCCCGAGCACGTCGCCCTTGGTCATGGCGTTGCTGGCCACCTTGGACGTGGTGTCGGGCTGCATGGTCACCTTGCACCGGGCCAGCGCCCGGCGATGGCTCGGCTCCTTCGGGGTCACATCGACCATGCGGGCCCTGCCCAGCGGATCGACGTGGGTCAGGCCACGGTCGGTCATGACCAGGAGTCTAGATTCATTCGACGCTCCTGGTCGCCTGGCCAGGGATTACCCGCCGATCTGGCTCATGCTCCGCCGGGGTCGCACGAAGCTCACCTGACCGATGCGGTGGCCGGCCCACTTGGTGCCCACCGCCGCCTCGACGGCGACTTCAAGGTCGTCGTCGCTGCCGCCGCCGCGCAGAACTGCCCGCAGGTCGTGCTCGTCGAGGGCGAAAAGGCACGTGCGGAACTTTCCCTCAGCCGTGATCCGCACCCGGTCACAGTCTCCACAGAACGGCCGCGTCACCGACGGGATGACCCCGATCTCGCCTCGACCGTCCAGATACCGGTAGCGGGTCGCCGGCTCCGGTCCGTGCGGAATCGGCTCCAGCGGGTAGACGGCACTGATGGCCGCCAGCGTCTCGTCGGCCGGCACGACCTGGTCCATCGTCCACCCGCCGTCGGCGTCGAGCGGCATGAACTCGATGAAGCGGGGCTGCACCCCCCGCTCCCGACCGAAGGTGGCGAAGTCGACCGCCTCGTCGTCGTTGACTCCCCGCATCATGACCACGTTGACCTTGACGGGCGAGAACCCAGCGGTCAGGGCGGCATCGATCCCGTCCAGCACCCGCGCCAGCTGGTCCCGCCGCGCCATCCGGGCAAACCGCTCCGGTCGCAGCGAGTCGCAGGACACGTTGATCCGGTTGAGCCCCGCTCGCCGGAGCTCGCCCGCCAACAGCCCGAGTGTGGCCCCGTTGGTCGTCATGGCCAGGTCGACCGGCCGGCCCGTCGCCGGCACGCGGAGCGCGGCCAGCATCTCCACCAGCACCGGGAGCTGGGCCCGCACGGTGGGCTCGCCCCCCGTCAGCCGGATGCCGTCGAAATCGAAGCGCTCCACGCACAGCCGGGCGACCCGCTCGATCTCCTCGAAGCTCAGCAGCTCCGAGCGATCGAGCCACTGCATCCCTTCTTCGGGCATGCAGTAGGTGCAGCGGAAATTGCAGCGGTCGGTGACCGATATCCGCAGGTCCCGGACCGTCCTCCCGAAGGGGTCGATCAGCGGTCTGGCGGTGCGCCCACCCACAGACACCATGCTACGCGGCCCGACAGATCAGAACGGCCCCAGGAGCATCGTCGTCACCGACTGGCCGGCGGCGACTCCCTCCCCGTCGGGGACCAATGCCAACGCGTTGGCGAGCGCCATGGCCGTGAGCTGGTGCGACGCCTGGCCACCCGAAGACCGGACGTGGAACCGACCGTCGTCGCCCGGCGTGGCGACGACCCTGGTCAGGTGGAGCTTGCCGTCCGGGCGCCGCCGCAGGTCCTCCTCGGCGACCGCCTCGACGTGCACGCGATCGAGCTGCTCGTGGCCCATCATCAGCCGGAGGCCGGGCCGGGCGAACAGCTCGAAGCTCACCATCGACGACACCGGGTTGCCGGGCAGGCCGAACACGGGACGCCCCTCGATGACTCCGAACGCGAACGGCTGCGCCGGCCGGATCGCCACCTGCATCCACTGCATGGAGCCCGCGCTCAACCGGTCGAGGACGACCTTGACGTAATCGAAGTCGCCCATGCTCACGCCGCCGCTGGCAAGGACGGCGTCGCAGATCGGCAGGGCCCCCTGGACGGCGGCGGTGATCGCCTGCTCGCTGTCACGGGCGATTCCGAGGTCGATCGGCTCGCAGCCGCTCCGGGCCAGCAGCGCCAGCAGGGTGTGCCGGTTCGAGTCCCGCACCTGTCCGGGCTGGAGCGCCTCGCCCCCCTCGACCAGCTCGTCGCCGGTCGAGAGCACCCCGACCCGCGCCCGAGGAAAGGCGACCACGGCGCCGCGGCCCAGGCTGGCCAGGACGCCGAGGTGGCCAGGCCCCAGCACGGTCCGAACGGGGAAGACCTCCTGCCCGGCCGCGATGTCCTCACCCGGTTGCCGCAGGTGGTCTCCGGGGCGAGCCGGTTCCTCGACGACGACCGCATCTCGATCGGCGTGCGTCCGTTCGACCATGACCACGGCGTCGCACCCGGGCGGGATCGGGGCGCCCGTCATGATGCGCATGGCCTGGCCCGGTGCGAGCTTCCCGGACGGGGCGGCCCCGGCGGCCACGGTGCCGACGACGGCGAGACGCACCGGAGCTCCTACGGTGTCGGACGCCCGCACCGCATACCCGTCCATGGCGGTGTTGGCGAAAGCC
>JBPYFF010000280.1:0-2995 GCA_051984455.1 Acidimicrobiales bacterium
CCCGCTGCTCGGCTTCACCCCCGATTTCAGCTCCTCCATGCACTGGGTCCCGCCGAGCCTGATCGCCGCGCACCGCGAATCCGGCATGAGCCGCGAGCTGACCGAGCTCGCGATCGAGGTGTGGAACAGCGACACCACGATGCCGCAGAAGTTCGAGCGCTTCGCCGCCGAGGCTCCCGGCCTGGGGGCCACCCCGGCCGACATGGGCAAGCTCCAGATGCTGCTGACCATGCACGGGCGGCAGGACCCGCGCCGGTGGAGCGAGATCATGGACCGCGTCGTCCACGTCCACGGCAAGTTCTACGGCATCGACGAAAACGGCGACGAGCCGTCCATCGACAACGCGGCCATCATCGACGTCCTCGTCGACGGCGGCTACACCGGCTACATTTCCAGCGAGTGGGAGGGCCACGCCTACACCGACGCGGTCAGCGGCTGGGATATGGTCGCAGGCCAGCACAAGCTGTTCCGCAAGTTGCTCAGCGAACGGGCCGCTGATGCCTGAGCCTGATGTGCTCGTCGTCGGCAGCGGGCCGGTGGGCGCGGCCTACGTCCGGCTGCTTACCGAGGCCCGGCCCGATCTCGATGTGTTCGCCGTCGAGGCTGGCCCCATCGTGTCCGAACCTCCCGGGATGAACCTCCGCAACCTCGCTGACCCAGCCCAGCAAGAAAACGCGCGCCTGCTAGCCCAGGGACGGGCTCAATCAGGCGCGGACGCCATGTCGCTCGACATCCCGGGCACGGTCACCGCCCGGCAAGGCACCTACCTCATTGCGCCGGGTAACGATCAGATGCCCGCGGCCGCCCTAGCCACCTGCGTTGGCGGCCAAGGGGTGCTGTGGACCTGCGCGGTGCCCGAACCGCGCGATACCGAGCGGATCTCCTTCATCCCGGACGACGAGTGGGACGAAGCGATCTCGGTGGCGGCGCGCCTGCTGTGCCGGACCACGGATGCGTTCGCCGGCTCGGCGGTGAGCACGGCCGTGATACGGACGCTGGCCGAGCAGTTCGACTCCCTGCTGCCTCACGGCCGCGGAGTCGGGGTGTTGCCGGTCGCCGGCCGGGTGCAACCCGACGGCACCGTGCGCTGGACCGGCGTCGACATGGTGCTCGGCGATGTCCCGTTCCAGCTGCAGGCCAATACCCTGTGCCGTCGGCTGATCCTCGACGGAAGCCGGGTGACCGGAGCCGAGCTCGCCGACATGACCAGCGGCGACATCACCGTCGTCCGCCCGCGCGTCACCATCGTCGCCGCCGACGCGTTCCATACCCCCCAGCTGCTGTGGGCCTCCGGCATCCGGCCGGCCCCGCTCGGCCGGTACCTCACCGAGCATCCGCTGACGTTCGCGGTCGTCGCGGTCCGCGAGGACCTAGCGCCCGGCTACCCGGGGCCCGGTCCGCGGGCGGCCGACCCGGTCAGCTCGGTCATCTGCGTGCCGTTCGCCGACCCCGGGCATCCGTTCCACGCCCAGGCCCTCCACCTGGACACCTGCCCGCCGTACTTCACCGGCGGCCGGGTGCCGGAGCCCAACCCGGCCGGATACCTCACCATGGGCTGGGGCTGCCGGAAGTTCCCGCGCGCCGAAGACGGGCTCACTTTCTCCGACACTGAGACCGACCAGTGGGGCATGCCTAGGGTCTCCATCCAGTACGCGCTGACCGACCGCGAGCACGCCGAACTCGACCAGGCCATCGGGCACCTGACCACCGCGGCCAAAGCCCTCGGCCACTTCGTCCCAGGCGGTGAACCGAAGATCATGCCAGCCGGGTCGTCGCTGCACTACCAGGGCACCTATCGCCTCGGCGACGACGGTGGCGCGCAGTCGGTGTGCGACAGCTACGCCCAGGTGTGGGGCCTGGACAACCTGTTCCTCGGCGGCAACGGCACCATCCCGACCGCCACGGCCTGCAACCCGACGCTGACCAGCGTCGCCATCGCCGCGCGCTCAGTGCGGCGAGTCCTGGAGGTGCTCGCATGACGACCCGCTTGTCTGTAGGCGACATCGCCCCGGCCTTCACGCTGCCCGACGCCCGCGGCGGCGAAGTGACGCTCAATCCGTCCGCGGCCGCGGCCACGGTCGTGGTGTTCACCGCCAACGGATGCCCGTACGCGCTGGCCTGGCATGACCGCATCCAGCAGGTCGCCCGGGACTACGCCCGCCGGGACGTGACCGTGATCCAGGTCGTCGGCAACGACGAGATCGGCCATCCCGAAGACAGCGTCGCGTCGATGCGAACGCGGGCCGAGAACGGCGAGATCGCCGGTCCGTACCTACGGGACGCGGACCAGGAGGCCGTGGCCGCCTACGGCGCGACGGCCACGCCGGAGGTATTCGTGCTCGACCGGCAAGGCGTCGTCCGCTACCACGGCGCTCCCGATGCCGATCACGACGATCCGGCCCAGAACGCGCAGTGGATCCGCGAGGCCCTTGACGACATCCTCGCCGGGACAGCGGTGCGCAGGCCGCAGACGTCCCCCGCCGGCTGCTCAACCAAGTGGCGGGTGGAGCTGCTGTGGTGGGAAGGCTGCCCGTCGCATGAGGGCGCCTTCGAACTGCTCAACTCGACGCTGGCGGACCTGAAACGCGGCGACGTTGCCGTGGTCCGCCGCGAGGTGGCCACGGCCGAAGAAGCTTCGCGGCTGAACTTCCCGGGCTCGCCGACCTTCCAAGTCGGACGTCGGGACCTGTTCCCGGCCGACGCCGCGCCGGCGCTGAACTGCCGCGTCTACCGCGCCTCCGATGGCCGGGTCTCGCCGTTGCCCGACCCCGCGGAGCTCGCCACCCGGCTCCGTGAGGTCCTTGCCCGCCCGTGGGACCTGCCCGGCTGAGTCGACCCCCGTAAGGAGAAACCATGACCATCAAGCGCGGCGTCAGCCTCTACTCCTTCCAGGAGGAGTACTTCCTGCGCACGATGTCCCTGGAGGACTGCATCGCGGCCGCCGCCGGCATCGGCGCCCTCGGCATCGAGATCATCCCCGAACAGTCCATCCCCG
>JBPYFF010000281.1:0-3945 GCA_051984455.1 Acidimicrobiales bacterium
ATCGAGTTCCACTGGACTGCGACACCACCGAGAGCGGATGTGCTGGACTGCATCCTGACCGGGCTAGGTGCGCCGGCTCAGGTGCAGCACTGGGAGTCGCTGAACTGGCCGTACCGGGACGGCCAGGCTCCACCGCCCTTCCAGTACGCCGAGGCCGATGGGGTGACGTACGCCTGGAAGGTGGTGCCTGGTGGCTCCGCCGCTCAGAGCGGCCCGATGGTCGACATGTCGATCGAGGTGAACTGACGTGGCACTCAACGCACAGTGCACGCGGGCAAGGTCATCCAAGCGCCGGTTCCTCGGCGTAAGCACGCACGAACAGCGGTACCAGCGGTCGAGTCTCGTGTCTCCCGGGTGCGGCCCTGACCGATAGGGGGGATGGCCCCTTGGGGTGGGAGGGTCCATCCTGAGGAGAGCACCAACGGCAGTCTGACGTGATCCCTTTGAGCAAAGCCTTCATCTGGCTGGTGACCCGGGAGACAGGGTCGCCCACCCGTTACTACCTACCTACGAGGTCGCCCTTCATCACCCATCCTCTGCTGCTCGTGCTGTCCGTGTGCGGTGGGATCGTCCTCCTCGCCGGAGTGCTGTTGAGCAACCTGTGAGCGTGATGCGCCGGGCATTGTCCAAGCGGCACCAGCGGTCGGTTCAAGGGCGCACTCGGTCGGGCGATGAGCCAGCCGTGCAGGCTGGCCGTGGGGCGTCGGACGTCCCGACGCCCCACGGCACGCGAGATTGCGGCGCTTGGTCAGAGGCCCATCAGGAGTTGGTTGAGGATCTGGCCGAGCCGGTTCAGCAGCTGCGACAGGGTGCCGCCAGTGTCGAGCAGATGGGCCACGGCGCACAGCAGGTTGCCCAGGAGGTTACCGGCTCCGGACTGGGCGACGATGTCCAGAACGACTCGGTCGAGGTGCACCTGGAGACCGAGGAGGTTCAAGTCCAGCGGCCCCAGGGTCAGGTGCAGGATGTCGCAGGCAGCCCGCTGTGCGGCCGCCGTGCGGGCGGCACCGGGGACCTTCCCGTTCATCGACTTGACCTTGAACGTCCGGACCACGCTGAAGGTGCGGGTGTGGCCGGCCTGATGGATGACACCGCTGACCAGGCCGCGGGCGCGGAGGTGGCCGTTGTGCTTGGAGAAGCCCAACGGGGTGAAGTACCCAGTCACGCTCTGGCCCTTGGCCGTCTGGCCGACGATCTTGGACTTCGCGTAGCCCTGCGGGTTGTGGGCGACCCTGGTGAAGGTGCTGGACGCGGCTCCGGCGGATTGACCACCTGCCGAATTCGCTGGTGAGCCTCCCCAATAGAGCAGGAGCATGGCGGTCATGGCGAGCGTCACGATCAGTGACAGCCCGATGGTGGTCTTTCCTTTGGAGCCTGGTTTCGACATGTGGGTTCCCTGTCCGAGTGGACCGGCAAAGCCGGCCGCGCTTGGCGGATGTGCCGAGCGTCAAGAAGGCCCCCGTACCCATGCCGGGCTCATCTATCGCGGCCGCTCCGGGTGCGTGCCACACGTACGACGGGTCACCACACGAGGTCAGGCGGCATGCGCGCCGTCACGCGTGCGGGCCGACTGTCACCGGGCCGAGCGTCAGTGTGGGCTCCGCTTGCGTGACCGCGCCGACGAGCCCGACCTGGTCGTCGAGGGCCCTCTGCTGGCCCGGAGCCAGGTCGCGCAGCAGCTCGACTTTCACAGCGAGCTTGTTGCCCGTGCGGCGTTGGTGCCACACGCCGGCGACGACGCCGTCGACCAGCACGACCGGGTAGTTGCCCGCCTGGCCGCGGGCGAGCGCCCGGGTCGCGGCAACGCCGGCGAACAGTCTGAGCCGAGGCTGGGAGGCCACGACGAACGCATCGAAGTGGGGGAGCAGGCGGACTCCGCGTGGGCCCTGGTCCGGGGTTGCCGTGTCCCCGGGGTTGACCCAGGCCTGCTCGCCCGCGAAGCTCACCGCCTCGGCCGCGACGAACAGATCAACCGCTGATCGCACCGGGATGCTGAGCCACTTGGCGAAGTGCGCCGGCGTGGAAGGGCCGTAGGCATGGAGGTACCTGCCGACGAGGCGTGGCAGGGCCTTGTCGGGGTCTTCCGGGCTGAACCCGGGAAGCCAGCGGCGGGGATGGGTGTAGGTGACGGCGCGGCCGCGCAAGGGTCCGAAGCACAGCACTCCGCGGTGCGCGGCCGTGCTGGTGAGCTGGCGCCAGCGCGGCCACTTGTCCTGGAAGGCATCCATGGTCTTCTCGCCGGCCCATGTCCCGACGCGGTCGACGATCGCCTCGGTGAGCTCGTCGACCGTCAGCTCGCTGTCGACCAGGACGTCGTCGATGGCTGCCAGGACCTCCTCGGTCTGTTCGGTCGTGAAGCGGAGCGAGTCGGGGTGCTGAGGAGTGGACGAGGGGAGCCCGGACAGTGCCCCGGTCCACATGGGCAGGTCGACGGCCGGCAGCAGGTGCACGGTTCCACGGGGGCCGAAGGTCTTGACCAAGGTGCGGTCCTGCCACAGTGCGCGCCGGACATCCTCCCGGTCGGCGCCCGCGATGCGTAGCCCGATCGACAGCTCGGCGGCACTCAGGAGTTGGGCATGCGTGCCGCACATCGCGGCCGCGATATCCGCCGGCGTCCCGACGCCAGCCGGCTCGGTCAGGTGCTGGCGAGCCATCCGCCGCGCGGAGACACCCTCCCAGGTCACCGACGCCGTCACGCCTCAGACGCTAGACGGCATCACCGACCAAGCCGGGGTGAGCTCCGCGAGCCCCGGCATTCCCTCGGAAAGAGGACAGTGCCTGGGGGCCCTTGTCACAGGCTCTGGGCTTCCTCTTCGGTCAGGGAGGAAGTCACGAGGTCGGCGATGGCCTGCATCTGCTGGGGACCCAACGGGCCGTGCTGGAGGGCGCCGGCGTTGTCGCGTACCTGGGCCACGGTCTTGAAGCCAGGGATGGGAAGGCAGCGCGGGCTCCGCGCCCAGAGGGCGCCGAGCGCGGCCTGCGCCAGGGTGCGGCCGTCGCTGGTCAGGATGTCGCGCAGCTGCTCGACTATTCGGCGACCCTTCACCAGCGGCCCGTCCTGGATGTTCCAACCGCGCTGTTGCCGCAGATCGCCTTCCTCGAACTGGGTCGCCTGGTTGAACTTGCCGGTGAGCAGTCCCTTGCCCAGGGGACCGTTGATGATCGCCGCGAGATCGTGCTCGTCACAGAACGCGAGCATGCCGGCCGCCTCGCCGAAGGACATCGTCAACAGGTTCATGCCGAACTGCACGGCTGGGCAGCGCCCGCGGTCCACGAACCGTCTGGCGCCCCCGGGCTCGGTACCCCAGGAGTAGTAGCGGATCCTGCCGTCGGCCACCAGTTCATCGAGCGCATCGAGGACGGGATCTACAGACCCGTCGTAGTCGCCCCAATGGAACTGGTACAGGTCGATGTGATCGGTGCCCAGACGTCGCAGGCTCGCATCACATGCCCGCTTGATGTATGTCGGACTGGCATTCCGGCCGGTCATGACGCCGGTGTACTCATCGAAGGTCAGCCCGAACTTGGTCGCGATCACCACGCGATCACGGCGGCCGGCCAGCGCATGCCCCACGATGCGCTCGCTCTGTCCAGTGCCATAGATGTCGGCGGTGTCGATGAAGGTGATCCCGGCGTCCAGGCCGACCTGAATGGCCCGCACTGCCTCGTCCTCGTCGATCTGTCCCCAGCCGAACTGACTGCCCCGAAACTGGGTCGGGCCGCCGATGGCCCAGCAACCCAGCCCTAACGCGCTCACCTCGAGATCGGTCCAGCCAAGCTTCCGAGCCTCCACCCGACCAGCCCTACCACAGTCGCGCCATCCCGACCTGCCTGGTGACTCCGAGCCAGCCCGATCGACTCGGCGTGGGAGTCCCCGTCGAGGACGGGCCGGCGAGAAGTCCCCCTGTCATACTGGGGCGGTCTCGGTCGGCGGAGGTGGCGGAA
>JBPYFF010000282.1:0-7548 GCA_051984455.1 Acidimicrobiales bacterium
CGTCGCCAGTTCCCGGCTCGAGCCATCGGGCAGGGTGATTGTGATCGTGCCGGCCATCGTTCGCCGAGGTTACGGGAATCGGGGTCGATCAGACGACGCCCAAAAGCCGGGCTGAGCTGGAGACACCTTGCCCCGAGGTGGCGGCGTCATCGATGGCGGCGATCGCCCGCGGCGTGTCGAGGTCATCATCGAGGGCCCGGCGCACCTCCTCGATGGCCCCCTCCCCCGGTCCCGCCGACCGCCAGGCCTCGAGCCGCTTGGCCGCGGCCGGGAGCAGCCGGTCATCCCATTCCCAGACTGACCGGTAGTGCTCGGCCACGATCGCCAGGCGGACGACGCCGGCCTCCCACTCCTTCAACAAGTCGGAGATGAAGATGAGGTTGCCGAGGGACTTCGACATCTTGGTGCCGCCGAGCTGGACGAGGCCGCTATGCATCCAGTGCCGAACGAACGGCTCCCCCGTCGCCGCCTCGGACTGCGCGGCCTCGCATTCGTGGTGGGGGAAGATCAGGTCGGTCCCACCGCCGTGCAGATCGATCGTCGCCCCCAGCTCCCGCATGGCGAGGGCGGAGCACTCGATGTGCCACCCGGGCCGGCCTCGTCCCCACAAGGACTCCCACGCGGGTTCGTCCGCCGCCGACGGCTGCCAGAGCACGAAGTCCAACGGGTCGATCTTGTTGGGATCCTCGGGATTGCCCCCGTTGTCGGCCGCCAGCCGGAGCATGGCGTCTCGATTCAAATGACTGATCTGGCCAAAACGGGGGAACGACGAGACCTTGAAGTACACGCCGCCGCCCGCCTGGTAGGCGTGGCCAGACTCGAGCACCATCCCGATGAACCCGAGGATGTCGGGGATGGCGGACGTCGCTCGAGGCTCGCTGAACGCGGGCAGCAAGCCGAGGACCCTCATGTCGGCGTCAAAACGAGCCATTTCCTCGGCCGCCAGGTCCAGGTAGTTGACCCCGAGCTGCCGGGCCTTTCTCAAGATGTCGTCGTCGACATCGGTGATGTTCCGGACGCACTGGGTTTCGTGGCCCCGGTCTCGCAGCCGGCGCTGCAGCAGGTCGTAGGTCAGGTACGTCCGGGCGTGGCCGAGGTGGGCGGCGTCATAGGGCGTGATGCCACAGGTGTACATCGTGGCGACCCGTCCCGGCTGGAAGGGGACCACGTCCTGTCGGGCGGTGTCGTACAGCCGCATGTGGGACGTCATCGGACTTCGAGATTGGTCAACCGGATCGACGCACGGGTGTGGTAGTGCCGGTTGACGTTGAGGAGCACCGGAGTCAGCGCCTCGATAGCCGCGGCAGCCGACAGCGAACCGGCGTTGATCGCCCGCAACCCGGGCACCTTGCTGATGAGCTCGGACGTGGCGGCGATCGCCTCCGGATGGTCGGAGCACACAAGGACGTCGGCCTCCAGGTCATGGTCGAGGTCGATCAGCTCGCGGGCCGGAAGGTGGTGCAGGGCGGCGGCGACCATCGACCGAGGGGCGACGGCCTGGAGAGAGGCCGCGACCGATCCGCGGGGCGGAAGCAGGGGCACGAACTCGTCGCCCAACCGGACGACCGCGTTGGCCATCGAGACGAGCACCTTGCCCTCGAGCTGGGACGCCACTCCCGCCACCGTCGCCGGAGCCGCGTCCCACGGCGTGGCCACAATGACCAGGTCGGCCGCAGCCGCGTCGCGGTTCTCACCGCCCACGAGCGGCAGCGCCCGCGACGACCACTCGTCGCAGATGGCGGCGCACGTCGTTCGAGCCCGGTCGTGGGAACGCGACCCGACGGTGACGTCAATTCCGACCGACGCGAGCCGGGCCGCGAGCGCCCTGCCCGCGGGACCGGTTCCTCCGAGCACGCCGATGTACACCATTCCACCTTTGCACGCGTCGAGCCGTTACTGCGACCTCGGCTCCGGGCCGGCATTGCTGCGCTCTGCGCCTCGGCGCCGCCTCAGCTGCTGTGCTCGAGCTCGGCCCGCAGGTGGGCCTGAAGCGGTTGGCCGACGGCAGCCATGGCCACGGTGTAGGTCAGCAGATGGCCGCGGGCTTCGTAGCGCCGCACCAGCGCGGTGACTTCCTTGGCGGTCGAGGTCCGCTCGATCGTGGTCGATGCCAGCTCGAGGGTGGTTCCCGCCACCGTCCCCTCGTCGATCTCGGTCAGGCCGGTCGGGTGGGCCAGCACCAGTTCGACCCGCCCCCCCTTCTGCGGGCGCCAGTAGCCGAGCTCGGCGTGCAGGGGCCGGCCATCGTCGAGCGCCCACGTCCGCTGGGCATAGCCGAGCCACGGCTTGCCGACGTGCCAGAAGCGGATCTCCTCGCCGTAGTCGAACGTGTCGATGGTCGGGTACATCCCCCGCCCCTCGCCCACCCAGATGCCGAGCAGGAAGGCCAGGGGGGTGAGGTCGGGGTGAAGAGCCCGCTCGGTCTGGACAGGTGACATCGCTGAAATGCTACGCCCTGGCTCGAGCCGTGTCCGCGATGACGGCCATGGCGGCGTTGCGGCCGTTGATACCGATGACGCTGCCACCGGGGTGGGTCGCGGCGCCGCAGAGGTAGAGGCCGTCCACGGGCGTGCGAGCGGCCAGCCGCCGTTGCCACATCTGGCCGGGGAGGCATGACCCCTGGAAAATGTGCCCGCCGGTAAGGCCGACCCTGGCCTCGATGTCAGGCGGGCCGAGCAGGTCCCAGTATTCGACGCAGTCCCTGACATCCGGGGCGAACAGGGCGATGCGGTCAAGGATCTGGCCGGCGATCTCTTCTCGCCGGCTGTCCCAATCGCCCGACGCCAGGATGTAGGGCGCGTACTGGCAGAACACGCTCATGGTGTGCCGGCCCGGTGGGGCGACGGTCGGGTCATACGCCGTTTGGAAGTACAGCTCGCACCAGTCAAGAGCGGGCCGGCCGTGCTGGCATGCCTCGAAGGCAGCCTGCGTGTCGTCGATACCGGTCGAAAGGACCACCATGGCCCGGTAGGCGTCGCGGCCGATGGGCCCCCCAGCCGTGAAGCGTGGCAGGCGGACCAGCCCGCAGTTCAGCTTGACGACCGGACTGCGAACGTCCCATCCCTCAAGCCGGGACCGCCATTGGCGAGGGGCCGCCGGTCCGACAAGGGAGAGGGTTCGCAGCGGGTCGGCGTTGCTAACAATCACGCCGGCTCGGATCAGGTCTCCTGCCTCCAGGCGCACTCCCACCCCCGGTTCGATGGTGGCGACCGGCACGCCACATGCCACGGCAGCTCCGGCCTCGATGGCAATGTCCGCCAGCGCGAAGGAAACCGCGCCCATGCCGCCCGAGACGTAGCCCCAGCCCCCGATCAGTCCGAGGTTGTGCATGAGTCGAACAGAAGCCGTGCCAGGATCCCGCGGCCCGGCCCAGGTGCCGATGACCCCCGCGCCATGAAGTGCGGCGCGAAGGCGCGCGTCCTTCACGTACCGCTCAACCAGCTCGGCGATCGACAGTTCGAACACCACCGCTTCCACCTCATCGTCGCCCGCCAGCAGGAAGCGGAGCGTTTCATCGTCAGGCGAGTCTCCAACCCACGCGTCGCGGGCGGGATCGCGGGAGCGAAGCCGGGCGCGAGCCCGGGTATAGACGTCCTGATAGGCGAAGAAGCCCTCGACGTCCGATGGCGAGATGCGGCGGACCGACTCCGCCGTCTGCCCGGGATCCTTCCACTCGGTGAGCGACTGACCATCGAGAAACGGTGACCACTGGCTCGGATCGCAGGTATGGACGCGATAGCCGTGCCGGGTGAGGCCAAGTTCCTCGATGACCAGCGGATGGAGGAGCCCGACCAGATAGGCGCAGGGGCTGATCACGTATCGGGGATCCGAAAAGGGCCGCTCCGATGTGCAGGCTCCTCCCACCCGCTCCCGGCGCTCCAGCACGAGGACCGAGCGCCCCGCGAGGGCCAGGTAGGCGGCCGCGGCCAGGCCGTTGTGTCCCCCCCCGACCACCACGGCGTCCCACCTCCGACCGGCGAGCTCGCGCACCGGCAATGGCAGGCCGAGACATCCCAACCGGTCAGCGGTGCTCACCAGGCCTCACCGGAGGGAGCGTACCGGTGACCGTGAAGGGCGGCCCTGCCCCACCGGTTAAGCGGAAATGACCACACCCCGGTGGTCGGCCACCAGGCGAAGAACCTGTCCCGCCACGCCGGCCTCGGCCATCAAGCCGGCCGCACCGGCCGCCACCTCCCCGGCCGCCCCAACGGTGGTGATGGCGAGGAGGCTCGAGCCCGCGCCTGACCAGCAGGTAGCCAGTGCGCCCACCTCGAGCATTCCGGCCAGAAGAGCCGGGGCTTCAGGGAACAGCTGAGCGCGGGCGTGCTGGTGCAGCCGGTCCTCAGTTGCCGCCGGGACAAGGTGACGATGGTCAGCCAGGCCCGCGACAACCAGCCCCATGCGGCCGAGATTGAACACTGCGTCCGGGTGGGTCACCGACGCCGGCAGGACCGCCCGCGCCTGGCTGGTCGGCAGGGTGACGTCGGGGACGAGCACGACGAAGGCCAGATGCGGGTCGAGGGAAAGACGTCGGACGAGCGGCCGGCCGTCGACGGTCGTCGTGGCAACCAGCCCTCCAAGGGCCGAGGCGGCGGCGTTGTCGGCGTGGCCGTCGAACCGGACCGCCACCGCCATCGGATCCCGGGCCCCGGCTGCGGCCGCGGCTGCCACGGCGAGGGCCGCGGACGACCCGAGACCCCGGCCGACCGGGATCTCCGAAGTGACGTCGATGGCGAGCCGGTCGTGGCCGGCGACCTCGGTGGCCACCGCCGCCGCCAGGTGGGTGGCATCGGCCGGGAGCTCGGCCCCTTCGCCCGACGTCGTGACGGTGAGCCGCTCCGCTGGCTCGACCCTGACCTCGACGTAGAGGCCGAGCGCGAGCGCAAGCACGTCGAAACCCGGGCCAAGGTTGGCTGATGACGCGGGAGCACGAGCTCGCATCGACGGGGGAGACTAGGCGGAACGGCTTGCCTCGCCCCGAATGCGGGAGCGCTCGTCCAGCTCGTCCGCGGTCATGAGAACCGCCCGCACCTTCGACCCCTCCGGGGGACCGACGACTCCTCGCTGCTCCAGCAGGTCCATCAACCGGCCGGCCCGGGCGAACCCGACGCGGAGCTTGCGCTGCAACATCGACGTCGAGCCCAGCTGTGAGCGCACGACCAGCTCGAGAGCGGCCTCGAGAAGGTCGTCGTCATCCGGCTCCATGGCAGCAGAACCACCCGGGCCAGCCGCGTCGCCGTCGACGCCCTCGACATAGGCCGGCTCAGCCTGGCGGCGCCAGTGGGCCACCACTTTGCGAACCTCGTCCTCTCCGATCCACGCCCCCTGGATGCGGCGGGGCACGCTGGAAGATGCCCCGAGCAACAGCATGTCGCCCTGGCCGATGAGTCGCTCCGCCCCGGGCTGGTCAAGGATGACCCGGCTGTCGGCGAGCGACGAGACCGCGAACGCCAGTCGTGACGGAATGTTGGCTTTGATGACGCCGGTGATGACGTCCACGGAGGGTCGCTGGGTGGCGATGACCAGATGGATCCCGACCGCCCTCGCCATCTGGGCAATGCGGCAGATCGACTCTTCGACGTCACGCGCCGCCACCATCATGAGGTCGTTCAACTCGTCCACGACCACCAGGATGAACGGCAGCCGGGCGTACTCCCGGTCGCTACCGGGCTCGGGCTGGAGATCACCCCGGTCGTAGGCGGCGTTGTAGCCGGTGACATCCCGGACGCCGACCTCGGCCAGCAGGTCATAGCGTCGCTCCATTTCCTGGACCGCCCATGACAGGGCATTGGCGGCCTTCTTCGGGTTGACGACGACCTGGGTCAGCAGGTGCGGCAGGCCGTTGTAGTGGCCGAGCTCGACCCGCTTGGGGTCGACCAGGATCAAGCGCACCTGATCCGGTGTCGAGCGGACGAGAACCGAGCTGATCAACGAGTTGATGCAGCTCGACTTGCCGGCCCCCGTCGCACCGGCGATCAGCAGGTGAGGCATCTCCGCCAGGTTGGCCATGACGGCCCGGCCCGCGATGTCACGACCCATGGCGGCCTGGAGGGGGTGGGTCGCCCGATGAGCCTCGGGCGAGGCCAGGATGTCCCCCAGGGCGACCACTTCCCGCGTGCGGTTGGGGACCTCGACCCCGATGGCAGATCGCCCCGGTATGGGCGCAAGTATTCGCACGTCGGCCGACGCCATGGCGTAGGCGATGTCCTTGTGCAAGCTGGTGACCCTGGCAACCTTGACGCCAGGGCCAAGTTCGAGCTCGTATCGCGTCACGGTCGGACCGACGGTCATCCCGGCCAGCCGGGTCTCGACGCCGTGGGCCGCCAGGGCGTCCTCCAGTGTGCGGCCGAGCGACTGGACCATGCGCTTGTCGACCTCTGCCACCTTGCCCCGTTTGAGCAGCGTGAGGGGCGGCAGCCGCCACGATCCGTCCTGGGCAGCCGGCCCGAGGGCGATCGACAACTGCTCGGCCGCGGCCTCGCTGGCGGCATCAGCGGGCACCCGGATGTGGATCGCTTCCGGTTCCGCCCGCCCGGGTCGCGCTTCGGCCCGGCCGGCTTCCTCCCCGCCCCGGCGGCCTTCCGGCGCCTCCGAATCCACATCCTGGTCGAACAACTCCGCCGTCCTCGGCCCCGCCGCCAGCCGGGACCAGCCAGTGGCGGCCGGTTCGAGGACCTGCTCGCTCTCCGTCAATGACCGGAGGAGCCCGAGCCCCCTCCGCGCCGCCAGTCTCACCCCCGCCAACAGATGGTCGCTGGCCCGGCGGACGGGCGTGCCGGTGAGGACGAGTGCTGAGAGGACCACGAGGGTCACGAGGACGATGGCCGCTCCCCATGGGGCGAGCAGCGCCCGCAGCGGCGCCCCGACCGCAGCTCCGAGGA
Source organism: Acidimicrobiales bacterium (assembly GCA_051984455.1). Taxonomy (GTDB): domain Bacteria; phylum Actinomycetota; class Acidimicrobiia; order Acidimicrobiales; family Palsa-688; genus JBPYFF01. The sequence goes on from JBPYFF010000282.1 coordinate 6,882, forward strand.
GTCCTCCCGCCCGGGCCACGCCACCGGGCCCTGACAGCTCGCCGTGCCAGTGCACCGGACCGCGGAAGACGTGAAGGAGCCCGCTCACTCCGGCCAGAAGAAATACGCACCCGAGGGCAGTGCGGGCCGGCTGTTGTCTGAGCCGGCCCCGAACGAGGGTCGCGCCGATGAGGGCGAGCAGCGGAGGGACGAGCACCCGGGCCCAGCCCAGCACATCGCCGGTGCCCGACCTGGCGGCGCGGCCGGCCGGACCGGTCAGGTCGACGTAGATGCCGAGGGCGGCGAGAGCGGCCAGTACAAGGAAGACCACCCCCCAGATGTCGTCGGCCTGCCGTCCGACGATCGCGGCGAGGCCGGCCTTGAGCCGCGCCAGCAGGTTGGGGCGGGCGGGCCGCCTGCGGGCGGACCGGCGTGTCGTCGTAGCCACAGCACGCCCAACGCTAACACTGGTCTCTTCACCCACAGCAGGATCACCGTCAACGGAGTGGTCCAGAAGGCGCTGAAACAGCAGAAGACAACGACTTATACTTCCATGACGACAGGAACGATCATCGGCCGGCGGCGGGTGCGTTCGTTCACGAACCGGCCGAGCGCCGATCGGGCGTGGCGCTTGAGCGTCTCGTAGTCCGTCCCGCCACTGTCCGCCGCCTCCTCGAGGCTGGCCACC
>JBPYFF010000283.1:0-2090 GCA_051984455.1 Acidimicrobiales bacterium
ACCCGCGGTTCCGCCGTCAGTCGGCGGCAGCCTTTCTCGCTTGATCGAAAAGCCGCTGGAGTTCGGCGTGAAGCCGCTCCGACAGTTCGCGCACCTCCCGGCGGGCGACTCGCTCCCCCGATTGCCGCGCCGTCGGATAAAAGGGCGGCCCGATGACGACCCGGATCTTCACCGGCCGGAGCAGCCTGGTGCCCCGGGGCATGGCCGCCTCGCTGCCGCCGATGCCGACCGGGACGATCGGCACCCCGGTGCGTAAGGCGACGAAGGCCGCGCCCTCGAAGATTTCCTCCACCACTGGCCCGGTCTTCCGCGTCCCCTCGGGAAAGATGACCACCGGCTCGCCCGCCCTGACGGCTACCTCGCAGGCGCGAAGCGCTTCCCTGTCGGCGCCGCCGCGACGAATGGGGATGGCGCCGAGCGAGGTGAACAACCACGCCGACCAGCCGTACTTCCACATGCTGTCCTTGCCGAGGAAGTGCATCCGCCTCCGGGTCACGCACCCCATGAGCGGAGTGTCGATGTTGGACCGATGCACGGGTGACAGCACGAACGCGCCCGACTTCGGCACAAACTCCCGGCCCTCGAAGCGAGCCCGCCAGAACGTGTAGCAAAAGCCGGACAGGATGGCCCTCGCCACCTGGTAGAACCACAACTGGAAGCGAGTTGGTTCTGTTGTCACGACCCACCGCCGGCCGGGTCGAGCAGGGCCAGGACCTTGTCCACTACCTGCTCGATAGAGAGCCCGGTGGTGTCGACCATCACCGCCCCGCCAGGCACGGTGAGGGGTGCCGCGGCCCGGTTGGAATCGGCATAATCCCGGCGGGCGATGTCAGCCGCGACAACGTCGTAGTCCATGTCCAGCACCTCCCGGCTGCGCCGCGTGGCCCGCTCTTCGTCGCTGGCCGTCAAGTAGACCTTCACGTCGGCCTCGGGAAACACGACGCTGCCGATATCGCGGCCCTCGATCACGCCGCCGCCATGAGCCTCGGCCCACTCTCGTTGCCGCCGCCGGAGTTCCTTGCGGACGTCGGGATTGGCCGCCACAACGGTCACCGCCCGGGTGACTTCGGGGCCCCGGATCTCGATGCTGGCATCGACGCCGTCAACAGTGACGGTGTCGCCGACCTCGATGTCCACCTGCTCGGCCAGCCGCGCGACGGTTTCCCCATCCTCGGGATCGATGCCCCGACGGAGCGCGGCAAAGGCCACGGCCCGGTACATCGCTCCCGTATCGAGGTATGCCAACGCCAGCCGGGCCGCGACGGCCCGGGCGACCGTTGATTTGCCGGACCCGGCCGGCCCGTCGATGGCTACGACACGCAACGGCGGAGGTCCTCCTCGAAGCGCGGGTAACTGGTGGCGACCGAATCCCAGCCATCGATCCCGGTCTCACCGGCCGCTCTGAGCCCGGCGATCGCCATGGCCATGGCGATGCGGTGGTCTCCGTACGAGTCAACCGACCCGCCCGACAACGGACCACCGGCCGTCCCCTCCACCACCAGGCCATCCGGTCTGGGTTCCGCCTTGACCCCGAGCGCTCGCAGGCCGGCGACGATCGAGGCGACCCGGTCGCTCTCCTTGACAGTCAGCTCGGCCGCGTCGCAAAAGGTGGTGGGCCCGTCGGCCAGCGCGGCCGCCACTGCCAGGACGGGAATCTCGTCGATCAGGCCCGGCACCTCGGGCCCGCCCACCGAGGTGCCCTGGAGCTGACTGGACCGCACCCGGATACTGGCGGTGTGCTCCACGCGGTCCTCGTCCTCCAGGACGATGTCGGCCCCCATGCGCCGCAGGACTTCCAGGAACCCGGCCCGGGCCTGACCGACGTACACCCGCTCGACCACGAGCTCGCTGCCGGGCACGACGCACGCCGCCACCACCCAGAACGCCGCCTGTGACGGGTCGCCCGGGACCTCGAGCTGCAGGGCCGCGAGCGACCCAGCTGACAGGGGCCGCAAGGTGACTTCGCCCGGCCGGACGGCGACATCGGCCCCGCACCGGGCGAGCAGCTCCTCGGTATGGGCCCTCGTGGGCACTGGCTCGCGGACCGTTGTCGGCGTGGCAGCCGCGAGCCCGGCGAACAGGATCGCCCC
>JBPYFF010000284.1:0-6296 GCA_051984455.1 Acidimicrobiales bacterium
GCGGTCGACACGACCTACGAGGAGCTCACTCACGCCGGCTACCGGGGCCAACAGCGGCCCTGGGACGCCTTCATGGGGGCCCGCTACGCCGTCGTCGCCGACCCGGACGGCAACTCCGTCGGTGTCATGGGTCCGATCGACCCGGCAAGGGCGCGAATCGCTCCGGCACCCGCCGAGCAGACGGCCGTGCTCTCTGCTGTCGACGAACTGGTCGACCCCCGGCGGACCGAGCCCGACTTCCTCCTTCCCGAGCATCAGATGTTGGAGGGCTGGCTGGAGTTCCACCGCACCACCCTCCTCCTGAAATGCGAGGGTCTTGACGACGACCGGCGCAAGGCCAGGCCGATACCCAGTTCGAAGCTCTCGCTGCATGGTTTGGTCCGCCACATGGCGGACGTCGAACGAACCTGGTTCACCCGCACGCTCATGAGCCAGCCCGACGTACCGGCGCTGTTCTTCCGGCGAGGACCAGGAGGCGAGGCTGATGACAGCGACTTCTACCCGCTCGACGGTGCCGACTGGGATCACGACCTGGCTACGTGGCAGGAGGAGTGCGAGCACAGCCGGGACCACGCTGCCGGCAAGTCCCTCGACGACACCGGCAGCCGTCGGGGGAGCCAATGCTCTCTGCGCTGGATCTACACCCACATGGTCGAGGAATATGCGCGCCACAACGGCCACGCTGATCTCATCAGAGAGTTGGTCGACGGTGCGGTGGGTTGGTAACGCTGAACTCGGGCGCCGATCGTGAAGTCATTCGCGGGCGCCGCGTGGAGCTGGCCCGGAGGAACCGGGGATGACGAAGCGGCATCGGCTGCTGCCCGATCGAGCCAGGCGACGGTCGAGCGTCGCAAGCGGCGCATTCAGGGATTCGGCGAGCGCCACGTACCAGCCGTCGTAGGTGCTCATGCTGTCGCGCCGCGCCCACACCCGCTCGGCGAACGGCTCATAGGCGAACAGGTCGATCCGAAGCTTCAGAAGATCACCATGCGCGAGCGATGCCGAATCGGCGGAGACGTCTCCGGCGAGAGCTGCCCGGCGCAGTACGTTCGCGACTTCGACCGGCAGCAGCTGAGGCCCAGCGAGTGAGTCAGACCCCAACATACGGTCAGCCCAGATCCCGTCGGCTCCCGTATCGATGAGGGCGGCAACGACGACGGAAGCGTCGACAACGAGCGTCAACGACGGTCGGCGACCAGATGACTGAGGATCTTCCTGGCAGGCAGCTTGCTCCCGGCGCTGGCCTTGCGCTCTCGAATCTGAGCAAGAAGGACGTCCGGGTCAGGGCGACGGGCCAGCTCCATCAACTGGGTTCGCAGGTACTCCTGCAGCGATCGACCGGTCAATGCCGCTCGTGCCGCGAGCACGTCGCGTGTGTCATCGGGGACGTCGCGAATGGTAATCGCTGCCATGCAGGCATTATACTGCGGCTAGCAGCACTTTGCAGCATCGGCCGGGGCCATTCCCAGGTGAGGACGCTCACCGCTATCCCGTTTCCGGCGGCGGCACGACCTTGACGTGGCCATGGGCACGGGCACCGACGTGGCATCGAATCGTCCGACATCACTCTGCTGCCAGACCACCCTTGCCACGGACCAGGAGTAATGATTCGCTATGGCCTCCTCGGACCGGCTTGATACGGTCTTCCGGGTCAGCGTCGGGCTCAAAGGCCTCGATGCCGCCCTGGAGATCCTCGGAGGCATCATCCTGCTGTTCGTCTCCCCGCACTCGGTCACCCAGTTCGTGCGGTGGGCGACCGGGCACGAACTGGCGCAGGACCCCCACGACTTGATCGCCCGCCACCTTCTGCACTCGGCCAGCCAGCTGTCCCGTTCGACCACCCTCTACGGCGCCATCTACCTGCTTGTGCACGGTGTCGCCAAACTGGTCCTTGTCGTGCTGGTGCTGCGAGACAAGTTTTGGGCTTATCCATGGCTGATCGCCCTGCTGCTGGTCTTCATCGGCTACCAGCTGTATCGGCTCACCTACAAGCCCTCTGTCTCCCTCGTCCTGCTCACCCTGTTCGATGGCTTCGTCGCCTGGCTCACCTGGCGGGAGTACCGCCGCAAAACGCGCTCGCTACCGATGCCGCAGTCAGGTTGACAGTCTGTCGGCATCCGACAACGGATTCGTGATCGCGGTGTTCGTCATCGGTGTTCTGCTCGCTGTCGGCGCGGTCCTCGTAGCCCGGCGCCTTCCTGGCGATGACATGTCTCCTGATCAGGCGGAAACACCGGTCGCTGTTGGGGCGGACGCCTGAGCGTCTCCGTCGACGACAGATGCACGCAGCCGATCGGCTATTTGCCAGCCGTTGCCTCAATCTCCACCTTGAGCTCAGGGAACGCCAGCCGGGTCACTCCAATCAGCGTCATGGCCGGGAGGTTGCCCCCGAGGAACTTGGTCGCCGTGGGGTAGGCGGCGAGTAGCTCATCCACATCGGTCGTGTAGATGGTCAGCCTGACGACGTCGGCCATCGTCATGCCAGATGCCCGCAAGACTTTGGTGAGGTTGGCCAACGCCTTCTCCACCTGCTCGGCCATGTCCGACGTCGACGGGGGCGATCCGTCGTCACCGGTCGCCGTCTGGCCCGAGCACAGGAGCACGTGCGAAGGTGCCGATAAGTCCACCGCCTGCGAAAACCCGAAGGCCTTCGACCATTCCCAGGGATTGACATCAGTACGTTCCACGCGTCCTCCTTGGTCTGTCCCCCCTCGGGCAGGGAGCATATGACGGGAGCGTCCCCGTCGGCGTGTGGTCACAGTGCAAGTCGCCTAGGCAGCTCTGCTTGGGTGTACCTCGACTCCTTCGACCTGTGTCGACGCCCGGTCTCGACCTTGAACACCCTCTTTGTCACGGGCCGCAGTGTGTACCGCTGGCATGGTGTCCGCTTAGTGGAACTCGTCCCGGAACTGGTGCATGATTCCAGAGCTGAGCAGGTCCGCCATGGCGAGTATGTGCAAATGGATTGCCTCGTAGTCGCTGACGCTGGCCGTGTAGTTGGCGTTGAGTTCATCGATGGCCTCGGTGAGGGTCTGGTCAAGATGTTCCTTCATGGCTTCCCGCATGGTGAGATCGGGCCAGAATCGAGGGTTGGCTGCTGACAGGAAGTCGGCGATGTGGTTGGCGTTGGCGTACCAGGTGGTCTTCGCGGCGTTGAAGGCCGCCGTGTCTCCCGCCCTCGCGTCCTGGAGGAGTTGGACCGCGATCGTGATGTGATCGTGGAGCAGCGCGCTCAGCTGCTGGCCGGCGGCGGCGCCGTAAAAGGGTGCGACGGCGTTGCCGATGTCGGTCTGGTTCTGCAACAGCCGGGTCGCAGTGGCCGGGAAGCCCGGCGAATTGTCAGCGAAGGTCACGATCGCGAGCCGGGTCCAGGTCACGTGATCCTCCCACAGCTTGCGCATCTGGTCGTGGAAGGCGACCTGCGCGGCGGTGGGAAGCCCCACCGGTCCAGCGTGAACGTGGGCGGTGTCGGACGCGTGCGCCGACCCGCCCTGGATGGACAGCGTGAACAACCCGGCGAAAACCGCGATGAGCAGTGCGAAGGCCAGGGGAACGGCGCGGCGCTGCTTAGCCGTAGTGGAAGTCATCCATTGTCCTTTCGTGTGAGCACGGCAGCGAGAACGGCGCCGACGAGCTCGGTGGCCGTGGTGACCATGCCAAGGGCGTCGAGCCGTTCTGCCTGACCGATCAACAGGGGGACCCCGACCGTCCGGGAGAGCAGGTAGCTGAGGGCGATCAGGCCCAAGACGCCACACACCGCTGTGGGTGCCCATGAGTCGTACCGCGGCTGGCCCACGGTCAGGGCGCCAAGTGCAAGCGCGGCCGCAGCCCCGGCAAAGGCCGCCCCGAGCGGCGGCCCCTCCTCCACGAGGTGCGGGCCGATGAGCGCGGCGTGCACACCGGCGCTCCCGGCACAGACGGCGGTGACGCAATAGCGAAGCACGGTGTCAACTCGGGCTGTCCTCCGGACGAGGCCCGAGATAGCGGGAACGGACACCGGACCCACGCGCAATTAGTGTCGCCGAGCGCCCGCACTCTTACCCCTCCGAACGACGACGTCGTTGGTCGCACCCACGCGTTCGCAAACCGCAACTGCGTGGCGCACCAGCAACCCATCCAGCCCGGCCTCGGAAGCGCCATGGGTGCTTTCGACCCGCCTCGGACACTGCGTTGCTCCTCAACGGTCTCATTGAGCACGAACTCGGCCAGTTCCATGCCTACGCCCTTTCATGGGCATGTCCGTCATGTCTCGCGACAAGTGGCGAGGATTCTCCTGAAGCCAGACAAGATCGCTCCAGAACGAACGCGCTCGGTGTGGGCGGAAGTCGGCTGCCCGTTTCATCCCGCCCATCGATGGACTGGGCAGAGACCGTCGGAGCCGCCGGCCATAACGCCTTCTTACAGATGGGAATGGATCCAGCATCCTGGCCCGGTACAGCGCGACGTCGGCGACATGAACACCACGACCCACACGGGAAACCCGGGCCGTGTCGGCCGCCCAAATCAGCGGTCCTGCTGTTCTCCTCGATCTGAAAGTAGCAAGGCGAGCAGGCTGTCGTGATCAGCGCGGCAGGCCGAGCAACCTTCAAGGTGCGCGCCCATGAGGGGCATCTGAGCGTCGGCGGGGGCCCCGGCAGTTTCGAGTTCTACATAGGTGTCGAGCAACTCAAAGCATTCATCGCAACCCAGCTCGGGGAGGACCGGGCCGAGGACGTGCTCGATCGCGCGCCAGGCAGCGCCTGACATGTCCCCGGTCACCCCCGGTCTCCTTGGATGCCCAGTCCTCGCGCGCTGAGGGCGGCCCGGAGGCTCCGACGCGCATCGTGCAGGGTCTTGTAGAGCGCGCCTCGGGTCGTGTCAAGCCGCTCGGCCAGGACATCGATCGGCACGTTGTTGAGTACGATCGCCACGAACACCTGACGCTGATGCCCGGTGAGTCGGCCGACCTCCTCGCGGAGCGCTTGTAGCAGGTCTTGTGCCTCCGCCTGCTGGTGCGGACCTGGCGCAATATCGGCGACGCTAGGCCAGGACACAGGAGCGACCGGGATCTCCCGGCCCCGCCAGGCCTGCTTGCGCACCTTGACACCGGCTTCAACGATGGCGAACTTGCGGGCCCAGGTCGTGAACTGGCTGTCCCCGCGGAAGTCACCGAGCCTGCGCAGGATAGACATCAGGGCATCGTTCGCGCTCTGCCACGCAAGGTCGTTGAGGTCGCCGTCGAGTTGCGGGAAGGCGGCGCGACGACGGCCGACCTCGAACCGCGCGGTGCGCAGGAGCAGGCCGTGCAGCTCGGCGACAGCGGCGTCCCGCTCTGCCCCCGCGCAGCTGAGCCGAGCCACCCACGGCTGTGACGGGGTGCCGGGCAGCCTCACGACACGACGGGCGCCGACGGTTGACGGCGACTCGGGCGTCACGGCCCCATCGAAGCGCGATTCGCCAACAGAAGCAAGGACGGCGGCAACCACCACGCCTGCTGTCCCGAGGTGAGCATCCAGTTCCCATGGTGGTCTGCACCCCCAGGCCGCTACCTACACATCACCGGCAGCGATTCGGGAACATTGGCTTGGCCACCATGAAGCCCTGGTTCAGAGCTGGAAAAATGAGGCGCCTCAGGCCGTGACGATTGCGGAGATGATGGCATCGACCGCCTCGTCGGCCAGCACCTCCATCTCGGCGTCGGTGCGGTCCTGGATGGGGTGGGGGACATAGACCGCTGAAGCCGGGAAGCCCAGGGCTTTTGCCTGAGCATCAGCCGCCTCCGCGAACTCAGTTGACGCGATGAAGACGCCCGGGATGCCCCGGCTTTCCAGATCGGCGATGTCGTGCACACTGCACGACGTGCACGAGCCTCAGTCGGCGAGAGCTTCGATGACGACGTCGCAGGTGGTCGAGATCTCCTGACGAAGGTCGATCGGCGCCGGCTTGGTGAACGTGGGCTTGGCGAACCGCTTCACGCGCCAGCCTTCCGCGACCAGTCGCTGCTCCACCCGGTTCAGGAACACGTCGCCCCGGGCCTTGCTGATGTCGAGCAACCCGATGGTCTTGCCGTCGAGCGAGCGCGGCCGGGCTACCAGCGTCCGAACCGGCGGGCTCAATTCCCCGGTCGGGTCCAGAACTACCCGTGTCATCCAACCACCTCCTTGGTCACCACGGCACTCCCGACTGCCCCGCTCGCCCAGCCGCTGATGATGGCGGAGAACAGGCCCGCCCTTCCGCCGGCATGGACGATGAGCAAACCGCCATCCCTGAACTTGGGCATCTTCGCGCTACGGAGCTGTTCGGCCATACCTTCGGAA
>JBPYFF010000285.1:0-6615 GCA_051984455.1 Acidimicrobiales bacterium
GGGCGCTCTCTGGATCGGGGTGCGGACCCGGGCTAACTGGGCCGGCGCGGCAAGCGTGCTACTGGTCATCGCCGTCGTCCTGGCGGTGTCGCCCGGGCTCCTGCCCTATCAGCGGCTCGACACCAGCAAGACGGCGATTCCCGCATCACTTCGGTCGTATTCTTCCTGGGGCCCGGTGTTCCGGGTCGACGTGGGCGCTGCGGCCGGACTGCCCGACATCAAAAACCTCTACCACGACGGCATTCTCGGAGCCGGCATCTATCGCTGGGACGGCACCCGGGCCTTTCTCGACCGGTACGACTTCCCCCACGATCCCCGCTCCATCCCGTTCTCGGTTCTCGGGATCCCGCCGGCCCAGACGGCCATCATCGGTGCGGCCGGAGGGCACGAGGCGCTGGCCTCGCTGTATTACGGGTCCGGCCACATTGACGCGGTCGAGCTGAACCCGGTGACCGTGCACCTCGTGACGACGACGTACGCCGATTTCGACGGCCACCTCGCTCAAAATCCCGCCGTCCACTACATCAACGCCGACGGCCGCTCCTACATCGCCAGAAGCGACAAGCGGTACGACTTGATCTGGTATCCCGCTCCGGACAGCTACGCGGCCACCAACGGTGCGCTTTCCAGCGCCTATGTCCTCTCGGAGAGCTATCTCTATACAACCAACGCCGTCGTCGCCAACCTCAAGCATCTGAGCAATGACGGGGTGTTTGCCGCCCAGTTCGGTGAGGTTGATGATGTCTACGACCTCCGGACGACCCGCTTCGTCGCGACCGCACGTCAGGCTCTCGCCGACCTCGGCATCAAGGACCCGACCGATCACGTTCTCGTCGCGATGACCCCGACGAACTTCCTGGGTCATATTCCTCTGTCCACCATCATGGTGAAGCGGACCGCGTTCACCCAGCAGGACATCAATCGCTTCCTTGGCGCCGTCCAGAGGGTGCCGGCCACAAGCATCATGTATTCCCCCGGCACAACCGCACGCGCCAACGCGGTGCAGACCGTCGTCCAAACCCCCAACGACCGGCTGGGCGCGTTCTATTCGTCCTATCCGTTCAATGTGACGCCGACATCCGACAACCAGCCGTTCTTCTGGCACTTTGCCCGATTCGGCACCGTCATATCGCACTACTTCCATTCGCTGAGCTCGATCAACCGTGAGAACTCGGTCGGCGAAAGAGTGCTGCTCTTGCTCTTGCTGTTATCGATCGTCATCTCCGCCATCTTCCTGCTCCTGCCCTTCTTCATGGTCCGGCGCGAATGGACGGCACTGCCGAGAAAGAGCCTGTCAGCGGTGTTCTTCGCCGGGCTGGGTTTTGGGTTCATCTTCTTTGAGATCACCCTCATGCAGTTGCTGAACCTGTTCCTCGGTTATCCGACCTACTCGGTAACCGTCGTGCTCATGTCGTTGCTGATCTTTACCGGCGTCGGCGCGGTGCTAAGCCAGCGGGTGAAGGACCGCTCCCGGGCCATCCCGTTGCTCTTCCTCTGCGTGGTCGGGCTCGGCCTCTTTTATCTCTTCGGCCTTACCCCCTTGACCAACGCCCTACTCAGTGCCGCGTTCGCGGCTCGGGTCCTTGTCGCCTTCTTGCTGGTTGCGCCGCTCGGCCTTCTGCTCGGAATGTTCATGCCCATTGGCCTCGGTGCCATCGCAGGCATGAGCGGTTATCCCCGGCAGTACGTGGCCTGGGGCTGGGCGGTCAACGGGTTCGCTTCTGTCGTCGGTTCTGCCCTGGCAACCATCCTGGCGATGAGCTTCGGCTTCCACGTGGTGCTCTTCCTGGCCCTGGTCGCGTACTTCTTCGCCACCGCCGCCTGGGTCTGGCTGGGCCGGCGGGGGCGCGCCGGTGTCAGCCCCCGCCCGGTATACGGTGCCCTCTGAGCGAACCGATCCAGATCACGCCCAAGGTTAAAGATGAGGTCACGACGTTCTCAGTGGCTGCTCTCGGCGGCCATAGTTCTGGCGGTCGTCGGAACCAGTTGTTCGAGTGCCACAAAGGGTAGCGCTCCAACCGCGGCCAGAACTCCGGTCACGACGGCTCCATCCACAACGGCTTCAACGTCACAACCCATGGTCCCCTCAACGTCCTCGACCACGGTCCCCTCAACGTCCTCGACCACGGTCCCCTCAACATCCTCGACCACTGTGCCGAGGGCCCCTACCCCAGCGTCGATCATGATCATCGGCGACTCGGGGATGGTGGACGCGTCACCCGCCATTGAAGCCCTCTACCGCAATCTCGGCACGACCAACGTCGTCAATGTGGCCTTTCCCGGTTTCGGGTTCACGACCGTACCGAGCTGGCGCAACACCTGGCCCGGCCTGGTGGCGGCCAACAGGCCTCAGCTCATCCTGGCCATGCTTGGGGGTTGGGACTTCGCCTACATCAAGTCCGACGGGCCTGCCGCATATCAGGCAATTCTCGACAGCGTCACCGAGGTGCTGACCGCAGCCGGCGGACGAATCCTCTGGCTGGGGGTGCCGCCACCAGCGAATCCCACAGGCCTGGCCGGTACCATCGATCCTCTCTTACAGATGGAAGCCACCCGACATCCGGGAGCCGCGGCCTACGCCGATCCAGCCCAGGCTCTGACAGCCCTCAACGGGACCACGCCGCGGTGGCTCCCCGACCCTACCGGGCATCTGGTGCTGGCCCGCAAGCCTGACAACTGGCACTTCTGCCCCGATGGGGCCGCGCTGATGGCCGACTTCATCGCAACGCAGGTCGCGAGGCTCGGCTGGGCGCCTGCACCGGAGCCCGGCTGGGAGTCTGGCAACTGGCGTAGCAGCCACCTTTACAACGATCCGGTTGGAGGGTGCAACACGGCGCTCCCCCAAAACGCGCCACCCACGTCCAGTCAATCGTGACCGAACCTCGTTTGGTCAATCTCCGGGCTGCGCCGGCGGCGCGGTGCGCTCGTCGAGCTCGTTGTGGAGGATCGCGACCTCTTCGGCCAGGATGCGGCTTCTGTCCTCGAGTCGACCGACCTCCCAGCTCAGGTAGACGCAGACCATCAGCAGAAAGAGTGAGGCGATGACGAGCAGCAGGTCAGGTGGATTCTTGACGCCTGCACCGTGAGCGATCGAATTGAACAGACCGGGCGCGATGGCGAAGACGGCGATCACCAGCCCGACCAGGAGCCACACCACCATGTACTTCGTGCGGAGCTGACTCCGTCGTGAGAGCTCGACAATCACGGTGAGCGTGATCGCGGCGCTCACGATGGCGATGATGTGGACACCTGTCATTTTGCTTCCTCCTCGTCGTCAACGCGGCGCCCCCCTTTGTGCTTCGCCGGTTGGTGCCGAACGACATTGACAGCCAGCATCACGACGACCCGCAGAAGGTATGTCGTCGCCCACAACGCTGACTGGCTGGGAGTTCCGGCATACCTTGGCCGCATCGCCACGGGAAGCTGACTCACCCGGCCCCGAGCACGGGTCAGGATGATGAGCGACTCGACCGTATCCGCCAGGTATTCCGCCGGGTAGGTACGGGCGAACAGTTGGATGGCGGTTTGATTGTGTGCCCGGAAACCAGACGTCACATCGGTCAAGGTGGTACGGGTGACATGGGTCAGGTAGACGGTCAGGAGACGCATCGCCAGGCGGCGGGCTCGCGGGACGGCGAACTCACCGACGCCCGAGAACCGTGCGCCGATGACAAGACGGGGCGTCGACCCTTGCTCGAGGGCGTCGACCAGTCGGGGGATGTCCCGCGGATCGTGCTGGCCGTCGGCGTCGACCTGGACGAGGGCCCGACAGCCGTGCGCCTCAGCGTAACGGAATCCGACTCTCATAGCTCCGCCCACTCCGAGGTTGAACGGGTTGGAGATGACGATCGCCCCGGCCTGGCGGGCCACTTCGGCCGTGCGGTCACTTGACCCGTCATCGACCACGAGGATGCGCGCCTCGGGGATCGCGTCCTTGGTCTCTTTGACGACGATGGCGACCGAGTCCTCCTCATTCCAGGCGGGGAGCACGACCAGCACGTCGCCAGGGCACGTGGTCGAACCGGCCATGGGTTACGCCGTCACCGTGACCGGGGCAGGGGGTTCCCGCTCAGGCTGCTCTTCGAGGCTTTCCGGTCGGCCGCGGCGACGGGCCGACAGCGTCGACCACAACCAGTCCAGGGCCACGGAGCTAAGGATCACCAGCGATACTTCGAACGTCACGCGGTAGCGAGTGTTCCCAAAGCTCACCAGGAAGACGAGCAGCACATCCAGGCCAATCGCCCACAAGGGAAAGACGGGGATGCGCCGCTTGCGCAGGATCACCGTCCCGACGATTGCACCCGCGAGCATTGCGTAGTACATCCACAAGCTGAGCAAGGCCCAGTGATAGGGACGGGTCTCGACGTAGGAGTCGAATCGGATCTGTTGCAATGGGTGGAAGAAACCCAGGCCGCGACCGAGCCGGGCGAAGGCCACAGGGACGATGCGATCCTCATGGCCGCGGATGTAGCGCAGCGCGTAGGCCTCATCCCGGGCCGCGTACACCGATTCGTCGGCGTCGCTGCCATGGGGTGCCTTCAGGGCGCATGGATACGACCAGTAACCCTCGAACCTCCCGGAGTAGGTGGTGTCGCAGTTGGCCGACGCCAGGGTCAGTCCCAGGCCGCTCGAGATGTACACCGGCCGGTCGAACCGGCTCAGGTTGTAGCCGATCCAGGGCAGGACCAACACTGCTGCCGAGGCTCCGCCGACGACGACCATCAGCAGTCGCTGGTTCCATGTGCACGCGCGGGCGAGGAGCACCAGGGGCAAGAAGAACAAAGCCAGCAAAGCCATCTCGTCCCGGCCCAGGGCGGCCAGGCCGATGCTGGCGCCCATCCAGGCCACGTTGCCCAGGGTGGGTCGCTTCCAGAAGCGGTAGGCCGTCCACAAGACCAGCGCGGTCAACAGAGGCGACAGGGCCTCGGATGCGGCCAGCTCGTCGTTCATCCAGATGTTGGGATAGACGGCCAGCAGGAAGGCAGCGATGAGCCCGACCCGCTTGCCGGCGATCTCGCGCCCGGCGAGACCGCAGACGACGATGGCGGCCGCGCCGATCACGCATGACCAGATGCGGGCTGCGAAGAAGGTAGGAAAGCCGAAGACGATCGGAATCGCCAGCAGGAAGGTGAACAGCGGTGGCCAGGCCGCCGTCTGCATGATGTGATGCTGCCCGTGGAAGTAGTAGTAGGCCGGGTTGATGAACCCTTTGCCGTCCACCAGCAGTCTTGCGGTCTCGTGATAGAACTTGGGATCGCCGCCCGCGACCCGGTTTGGGCGCCCGTAGACGGTCGCCAGCCGGATGGCGAGCCCGACAATGGTCCAGAGCGCCAGCCAGGGCCAGAAAGACCGGCGGTCCGTCGTTCGTTCCCGCACCATCAGCGGCCAGATTAGACGTGGGGTCTTAATCGGGCGGTAGGACTGCGGGAACCGGGCCGGCGTTGCTGTTGCCGCCGGTCATCGGCAGAGATGGCCTGAACCGCTCTGACGCTCGCGCGAGGGACGGGACACTCCTTCGCCGTCCGAGTCGCTGGAAAGGCTGCTCGATCAGCAGGTAGCTGGCCCCGGCGGTCAGCAGGGCCAGAGCACCGGCCGCCAGCGTGAGGGTCAAAAAGGACGTGGTGAACAGTGGGCGGTGTATCCATCTCAGCACTTCAGTGATGAACGTCTCGTGCCACAGGTAGATGCCGTAGGACACCAGGCCGATAGCGACCATCGGTCGAGACCGCAACAAGCGGCGCACTGGGCTCTGGTCCTGGGGACCAAAAACGGCCGGGATTAGGAGGAGCAGGGCGAAGGCGACGTAGAGCGCCTGACGTACCATGATCTGCCCGAAGGTCGCTGTCCAGATGGGCAACAGCGACAAACCTGCCTGCGTGCTCACCGCCCAAAAGGCGCAGAGGGCCAGCAGCCACGCCGTCACGGGTACCCAGCGGCGTGTCAGGACCGCCGGTTCGCGGCGATGCTCCGACCACCACACGCTCGCGACCGCCAGTGCCATGCCGACTGCGAACTGGTCCAATTGGGCGGGGAGCCACTCTGCCGCGCCCGTCTGCTGGCCCGAGGGATGCGCGAACACGATCGCCTTCCAGACGATGCTCACGACCACGAGACCGATCAGAGCGAGAACCTCGCAGCGCAGTCGGGTTTGCAGGGGCCGTCGCCCTGCCCACCGGGCGACGCCCCATGCGTAGAGCGGCAGAAACAGGTAGAAGCTCATTTCCACACAGAGGGTCCAGGCGGCCGAGATGCCGTGGAGCGCGTAGTTGCGGAAGTAGATCTGCAGGAACCCGAAGTAGATGGGGATGCCCCAGCCATGGACCGGGCGGTTGACGGTGTGGAGGACAAATGCCGCAAAGAACATGGCGACCCAGAACGCGGGGACAATGCGCAGAAAGCGGCGCTTCAGGTACGGCCGGACGGCCGGGCCGGCTCGTTCACCGAGGTGGGCCGAGACAAAAGGCCGGTACAGAAGGAAGCCGGAGATAAGAAAGAAGACGGAAACACCAATCTCGAGCCGGGCGGTGTACGGGCCCCAAAAGTGGCTTCTCGCAGTGAAGCCGCTTGGGAACGAGGTATGCACGAGGAGCACGCTCAGCGCCGCGATGGCACGTA
>JBPYFF010000286.1:0-2868 GCA_051984455.1 Acidimicrobiales bacterium
TGCTCGCCCGCCGGCCGTCGACCTTTGGGCCGTACTGACTAGAGGCCGTCACGTGGTTGGGCACCGTCGTGGCGTCGGTACGGAACCTGCCGGTGGGGCTCCTCGCATCCTCGCTCCCGTCAATCACTCCTGGAACGAGAGGGCGGCCACCACTCCCTGCGCCGGCATTACCCGGATCAGGTCCGACGGTCGGGAGCTGTCAGCTCACCCTCTCAGCCTGGTCACACCAGGCTCCCGTGTGCGCACCACGTTAGCGGGCCGGCCAGTTGAACGAGGCCACCGCGCCGTACTCCTCGTCGGTCATCTCCTGCCAGCTCCAGAACGACGCCCCGAGCGCCCCATCCGAACGGGCGACGGAGAGGAACCTGAGGATCTCGCCCGAGCTGGGCGACACGGCCCTGCCGCCCTCGTCGGCCATGTTGTAGGCCTGCCCGATGAGATGCACCGGCGCCATCTTCTCGAGGCGACTCATCGCCAGCTGGGCGTAGCTTCCTGGTTCGGTGCATCCCCAGTAGACCATGGGGGCGAACGCGTCGATGTAGGGCGCCATGGCCCCGTAGGGGATACGCATCAGATTGTCGTTGGTGGGCGGGAACACCGTCGCCACGAGCGGGCGGCCCTGCATCGCCGGCCGGACGAGCCCGAGGTACGTGGCAGCCCGACGGCCCGATAGCGCGGTGCCCTCCGAAGGAGTCTCGATGTCGGCCGCGAAGCCGTCGAGGTGGCTGCCGTCGAGGGCGCGCCAACCCAGGGCCTGCTGGGTCCAGGTGGCGTCGCCCATCGGGTCGTACAGGTACGGAAAGCCCCACCCCATGACAGCCAATCCGGCCCGGTGGGCCGCCGGTACGAGCGCGGCGAGCTGCGATCCCGCGTAGAACCCCTCTCGGGAGTCGCCGACTCGCACCCAGAGCTGGTGGAGGCCGGCGGCGGTCGACTTGGCCACGATGGCGCCGACGTCACCGTGCTCACTGGCTGAGACTTGCCAGATCCACAGGCCCTTCCCCGACAGGGCCGGTGCGGTTCGTAGCCGAGGCGCCGGGCGCGGGGGAGCGGGAAGCGCCGCCTCGGGAACGAGCGTGGCGGGATGCCACGGTGGTGACGGCGCCGGCTGGTTGGGTGGTGGCGGCGGGGGTGGGCAACCGGCCAGCGATACCGGACCCACGGGCACGCCCGGCGTCGTCGGTGTGGTCGGTGCGGTCGGGCGCGGCGGTGCTGCTACGCCGGCTGGCAGTGGACCCGCCTTGGCACCTGTCGTGGCAGCCAAGGGTTGGGGGGCAAGGCCATGAGCAGGCCGTCCTCGTCCCGAGGTCGCAACCGCGTGAACGGCCGCGGCCGCAAGGAGGGCGATGGCGAGCACGCAGATCACCGTTACGCGAGAGTTGGGCGCGAGCGCTCGTCGGATTGCCCCCCCGAGATGGCGCCTCCACCAGGCGCGTCTGCCGTTCGCCGCGCTAGCTGTCAAGCCGTTCGACCCCCCGTTCGGCCTCGACTGCGTCCGCTGGAATAGGGGTTCTCCGTCGGGCCGGTCCGTCCCTGTGGGGAACCAGGACGGGCTCGCCTCCGTCAGGCCTGAGCGGTCAGCCGCGGAGCCGCCTGCGACGGGGCGACGTCCCGGCCCGCGGCCCCGTCCGGGCCACGCGGCCGGCGATCACCCGCCGATGTAGCCGCCGGACCCTCCCGAGCCACCACCGGTCGTTGCCGCGGCGACGATGGCAACGACCTCGAGGACGATGCCGATGCTGCCGAGCACGATGCCCGCCATCGCCATCCCGCCCCCGCCTTGGGAGCCCCCGGACTTGGTGATCTGCGACCGGGCGATGAGGCCGAAGATCAGCGCCAGCACGGCGAAGAGGAGGCCGACCAACACCAGGACGGCCGGTATGCCGATGATGCCGAGCACAAGGGCGGCGACGGCAAAACCGTTGGTGGACGTTCGGTGCTGCGAGGCAGGCGCCTGCCCCCATCCTCCGGGAGCAGGCGATCCCGGCGGCTGTGGAGGCCCCCAAGCCGAGCCGGATCGCCCTGGCGGGCTGGACCATCCGGCACTCTCCGCCTCGGGCGGCGGCGGCACGCCCGGCTTGGCGTCAGGCGGGTACCACCTGCCGTCGGACGCCTGCCACCATCCGGACCCCTCCGCCGTATTGCTCACGGCGGCGCCTCCCCCTGTCGTCCTCGTACCCGACGGTAACAAACGCGATCGCAGCGCGGTGCGGTCATGGCGACCAGACAGTCAACCGGCTCGGGAACCGAGGATCTTCTTCGGGTTGTCGACCAGCATCTGCCGGAGATGGTCGTCGGTCACCCCGCGGGCCCGCAAGGCGGGGATCACGTCGTCGGAGATATGGGTGTAGTGCCAGTTGGGCTGGACCGTTGCGACCAATTCGTCGTCGAACCAGTCGTTGTGGCACGCGGCGTCGTGCGAGAGGACCATGCGGTCGGCGTGTCCCCGCTCGCACATCGTTGCCACCGTCGACACGCGCTCTTCGAACGACAAGAGGGCGTCCACCCCGAAGCGGTCCATTCCGAGGTAGGAGCCGTTGCCGATCAGCTCCTCGAGGTAGTTCAGATCGGTGGTATCCCCGCTGTGGCCGATGACCACGCGCTCGAGGTCGACCCCCTCCTTGGCGAAGATGCGCTGTTGCTCGAGACCTTGGCGTGTCGGCGCGTGGGTGTGGGTCGAGATCGGTGCGCCAGTCCGCAGGTGAACCTGGGCCACCGCCAACAACACTCGTTCCACTCCCGGTGTCACCCCAGCCTCGTCGGTCGCGCACTTGAGCACCCCCGCCCTCACCCCCGTATCTGCGATTCCGACCTCGAGGTCCCGGACGAACATGTCGATCATGGGCTCCGGTCCGTCGAGCGGCGTCC
>JBPYFF010000287.1:0-4093 GCA_051984455.1 Acidimicrobiales bacterium
TGCCGGCCACCCGCTGACGCCCGGCGACGCGAGGCGAGCCGACGAGCTGATCACGTCGCGTGACGTCGCACTGCGAGCCTGGCTTGATGAGGTCGCACTGCGAGCCTGGCTTGATGAGGTACGGAGGACGTAGCGCCTGCGGCTGACCCCTGGGATGTTCTCCGATCCAAGGGGCTCGCTCACCCCGTTCGGCCCTCAATACGCTGGGTTTGCCGCCGGGCCGGCCACGTGCCCGCACCCCCTTCGAGGTCGCCAACGCCGACCACAACGAGCTCGACCGCCATGACCGCAGCGATGCCGCCCCGGGCCACGTGTCACGAGTCAAAAGCTCAAGTAGCGCGAGACGGACTTTCTCTGGCGACGTGGGACTGACTCGAGACCGCGAAAGGCGGTTTGGCGACGGTTTGGCGAACGCCCATCGAAGGGGTCGGGATCATCGCGGTGACGGCGCGCTGGTTACCCTCTTTCTCGTCAGGAGTCAGAATGTTGGCGACGATGGAACGCCCCCAGACCAGATACGTGGACGTGGACGGAGCCGAGGTCGCCTACCAGGTCGTAGGACAGGGACCGCCCGATGTCGTCTATGTCCCTGGTTTTGGACATATCGACCTCATATGGGAAGAGCGGGTGGCGGCGGCGTTCCTGGAACGGCTGGCCTCGTTTGGCCGATTGATCCTGTTGGATCGCCGGGGTACTGGCACATCCGACGCCATTCCCGACACGGCGATGCCGACCTGGGAGGAGTGGGCCGACGACGTGCGAGCGGTGCTCGATGCTGCCGGGTCGGAGCGAACGGTCGTGCTGGCCGAGACCGACGGCGGGCCGATCGGACTGATGTTCACCGCGATGCAACCCGAACGGGTCAGCGGGTTGATCCTGGCCAACACCAGCGCCCGGCGGCTGAGGGCAGATGACTACCCGATCGGCATCGCCCCGGAAGCGGTGGACGGCCTGGTCGAGACGTACCGGGCCACGTGGGGAACCCCCGACCGGGTAGCAATGGCCTTTCCAAGCCGGGTCAACGACCGGGAGTTCGGGCAGTGGGTGGCGAGGGTCACCCGCGCTGCGGCCACTCCCAAGAACACGGCGGCTCAGATTCGCTACATCATCGAGAACCTGGACGCGAGGGACGCTTTGCCCCTGGTCCGGGTGCCGACGCTCGTTCTTCACACCAAGAACAACCTGATCTATTCCATCGAGGAGGGTCGGTACCTGGCCGATCACATCGACGGGGCCAAGTTCGTGGAGTTGCCGGGAGGTGACCTTTACGTCGCCACCTCGGTTGCAGCGATCGAGGAGATCGCCGAGTTCTTGACCGGCGAGCGCCCTCGGGTCGAGGTAGACCGCATTCTCACGACGGTGCTGTTCACCGACATCGTGGCATCCACGGAGCGGGCCGCATCGCTGGGCGACCAACGATGGAGTGAGTTGTTGAGTGCCCATCGCCAGGTCGTACGCTCCGAGCTACATCACTTTCGAGGCCAGGAGATCGACACCGCGGGTGACGGTTTCCTTGCCATGTTCGACGGCCCGGCGAGAGCGATCAGGTGCGCCTGCGCCATCCGGGACCGGGTGGAAGCCCTGGGGTTGGAGATCAGAGCCGGTCTCCATACGGGCGAGGTGGAGCTTTCCGACGAAGGACCCAGGGGCCTTGGGGTTCACATCGGGGCGAGGGTCGGTGCCCTCGCAGGACCGGGCGAGGTGCTCATCTCCCGCACCGTCGCCGACCTCATCGTGGGATCAGAGATCAAGCTCGCAGACCGGGGCGAACACAGGTTGAAGGGCGTTCCTGGCCGTTGGCACCTGTTCGCCGTGGAGGCGTAACTCTGGCGCAGCTGATCGCTGCGAGTGGGACGGCTCTCCCGGTTCCGGCGAGGGAGCCCGCTTCGGACTGACTATCGACCCATGGCCAACACCACAGCCCTAGCGTCTCTGCGGTGGAGGCCGACAAAGTCTTTACTCGCTTCGTCAATCCGTATTTGCGGGTAGTGCTTCTAGGCATCCTCTTCCCGATCGTCCTCTACGTCTCGCAGCTGCCGATTCATACCCGGCACGCCGGGTGGACGACGGTGCTCAACGTTGTCTCGGTTGCAGTGTTGGTTGCCTACACCGTTCTCATTGCGACCCGCAGCCGCACTGTGCCGCTCTTGTTCCTTGCCATGCGTGTCCTGGCGACCAGCCTCTGGCTGGTCTTGTTGTTCACCATCGTGTACTGGAACATCGGTACGGCCAAGAACTTCGGCCAGTCAATGACGCACCTGGACGCCACCTATTTCACTGTCGGGACGCTGACGACGGCGGGCACTGGGACCATCTCACCGCAGTCCCAATCCGCCAGGCTGCTCGTCACCGTCCAGTACGCAGTCGATCTGGTCTTCCTGGCAGTCGTCCTCAGCGTGTTCGCCGGTCGTCTGGCCGCTGAGCGCAAGTCGCAGTGACCGAGTCGTGGAGCCGCCCTAGTGCCCGAGTCGGAATCTGCCCCCGCCGCTAGCTGATCAACCAGCCCTAGCGGACGACCGACCGGAAGTGAGGGACGCCGACGGTCGTTCACTCTGCCGTCACCAGGCTGATCTTGCAGGTCGTACGCGACCCGGGCGCGGATGAACATCTCGGCGGTATAGACGAGGTGGTTGTACGTACGCAGGCCCCCCTGCTTGGCTAGCGCTCCTGTCGCAGCTGGGTCAACGTGAGCACGTTGCCCTCGCTGTCCTTGAACCAGGCCGCTTTGCCCACGGGGGTGACTGCGATGCCGTTCACGGTGCGAAGACCCGGCTGATCGTACTCCTCGAATCGAACGCCTCTGCCGCGCAGCTCTGCGACCTCCACCTCCAGGTCCTCCACCACCCACGCTGCAAGCTGGTGGCGGGCGGTGCCGGCTTCAGTCGACGAGAACAGCAGGAACAGACGGTCCTCGCCTCTGCGGTAGAGTAACGCTTCGGCCTCCTCTTGGTCGGCTGTGAGACCGAGCTTCTCCGCGTACCACGCCCGGGCGCGCGCCAGGTTGCTGGCAGGAATCGTTGCATGCATCTGGTGACCTCGAAGCATACGACCCTCGCCTCGACAACAGAGACGGACGGACAAGGCATCCGCTGGCTCGACCGACACTAGCCGCGACGATCGCCGTATTGGCCCGTACGACGTCCCCGCCGTAGGGGATGGGGCGAGCTGGAGCCGCGAGAGTACTACAGGCGCGGCCCAGGTGTCCCCTAGGACTCATGTTCATTTCGGACGGCAACATCAGCCGGGTGGCGGATGTCTTCCGACCAATACGGTCGCACAATGAGAGCTATCACCCCCTGATAACTGCCAGGCCCCTGGCACACCACGAGAACGGAGGAGTGATCATGACTACTCAAGACGCTCTTGACGAAGCCGATGTCCGGCAGGTTATCGACAGGTTGGTTGGGGCGATTGGCGCCATGGACGTCGAGGGTCTGGAGGCCTGTTTCACTGCGGACATCGTGTCCTTCGACGTCGAACCGCCACTTCAACACGTCGGGGTCGAGGCGAAATTGAGGAACTGGAGAGGGGCGTTCACGGTATTCCAGCCTCCGCTCGAGTACGAGCTTCGTGACCTCACGATCACCGTCGGCGAAGACGTGGCCTTCGCCCACGCCATCAATCGGCTCCGCGGATCATTGAACGGGAATCAGGTCGGTCCGTGGGTTCGCTGGACGGCGGGCTTTCGCAAGGTCGACGGCAAGTGGCTCATCGCCCACGACCAGGTGTCGGTGCCGGTTGACCTTACCAGCAGCACGGCGTTGCTAAATCTCCAACCCGATGGTCTGACGGCGTGAACCCCCTCGGCCGCAGTCGAAGGCTTGGTTCGTCTAAGACTGACGTCACCCGCGAGCTGCTCGCTGCTTACTGCCCGACTGGAAGTAACCGTCTGGACGTGTCTAGATCGCGTGAGCAGGATTTCGGCGGGAACGATCGAGGGGTTCCCTGCCGCGAGTTCGTCGTATCAGGCGTTGGCCGTGTTGGCGGCCGGCGGCCCAGCCAGAATCGTCGGAAGGTACTCGAGCAGTTGGATCCGACCGTCGAACGTGCGGCTGCGGATCATGTCGAGCGCAACATCGGGATAGCCGTCGTA
>JBPYFF010000288.1:0-3050 GCA_051984455.1 Acidimicrobiales bacterium
GGACGGTGACCACCTCATCGGCGGCAGTAAAGCCCCGCTGCTCGGCCAGCGAGGGCCAGGGTGATTCTTCTTCCCACTCGGCGAAGCACAGCCCGCTCCGTGCCGGCTGGCCGAAGACGCTCTTCGATGTCACGCCGACCCGCTGGCCACCGATGTTGCGCAGGCACAGGCACACGGCCCGACCGATCGTCATCGATCCCCGGCCGGCCGCGCCGCCCATGCACCCCGCCGCCATGTCGATCTTCAACGCGGCTCTCCGTGGCCCGTTGACGATCAGCATCGGGATGACGCTCGACGTGGTCGTGGCCAGCCCGAACAGGTTGAACTCCGGTGCCGAGATGCCCTCCAATGCCGCGATGACCAAAGGAAAGGCCTCCGGCTGGCACCCGGCCATGGCCGCGTTGACGGCCGCCTTCTCGACGGTGGCGACACCGTTGCGGGGCGCCAGCGTGCAGATGACGTCGTCCGGGTAGTACGGCGTCGCCGCCAGCAGTTCGCGCACCCGTTGCTCGGTCGGTGGCAGCACCGGCAACCCATCCCCCCACCCTTCTGCCAGTGACCGCTCATAGAGGGCCAGCGGGTCGTCTTCGACCTCGAGCCGGCGACTGGTCAACCGTTCAGGTGGTGACTCCGAGGACTTTCTTGAGGTGAGGGTACGCGTCGTTTGCAATGGTCTTCACCTCCTCGTCAGGAAGGCCTTCGAGGGGGTACGGCAAGACCAGCTGGCGCAGGTTGTTGTGGCCGTTGAGGGTGGCGATCTGCGTCGCGATAGCGCTGAACTCTTCGGTCACGACCACAACAGCGGGCTTCTGTCGATCCTCGACGAGGATCGCGTCGCGGACGCACCACGACGTGCACGACCCTCAGTTGCCCAGGCCAACGACACCGCAGTCGATGAGTCGTGACCACTCGTTGAGATCGTTCCGAGTCGTCTCGCCCTCGTGGTCAATCCGCGCCCCGGTCCAGATCACGCGGGCCACGGCGCCATCGCGGCGCAGCAATTTTTCCCACTCCTCGACAACCACCATGTAGGAGCGCCAGGCCCGGTCCAGGCGAAGCCCAACCATCTTCCCGGCAAGGGGCCCGGCCACGTCGAAGGTGAGCGACTGATCCTCGGTCTCGAACACGGCGGTCGGGTCGAGAATTTCCACTGACGTCTAAGGTACAACCGGTGCCGCGCCGCTATCCGCTCGGGATCATGGAAGTCACGTTGCGGCCGCTGGCCACCGCCGATGCCGCCCGCAGGGCGGCCGAGCTGGGCTTCGATCACCTCGACGTCACGACCGAGGTCCCCGATCACGAGCCGCTGGCCGTGCCGGTCGGCGATCGTTTCACCATGGCCTCCCCCCGGCCGGGTTACTCGAGCGGGGCGCCACCGGAGGGGCCGGGAAACTGGGAGCGGGCGGTGAAGGCCTTTCGCCGGGCCCCGGGGGCGAACATCGAGGCGTGGCCGGGATCGGTCATCGACAGCACCGACAAGATCAGGGCGTTCTTGGCGGAGGTGCCGGACGTTCGGTTGTTGCTCGACACCGGCCATATCGCCACCTGGGGGGAAGACCCGTGCGAGCTCGTTTCCTATGCCGGACACGTCCAGCTCCGCCAGGCTCGTCGCGGCGTGCCGCAAACCCTCGAAGGCGATGTCGATTTCGCCCGATTGGTGGAGCGACTGCGGGCGTGCGGCTACACGGGGCTCCTGAGCGTGGAGTACTTCGACCTGCCTGAGCTCGGGCTCGGCCTCGACGATCCCATCGGTCACGCGGTCGCGCTGGCCGAGCAGGTTCGGCCGTGCTTATGAATCGGGTAGGTCGGACAGGGCGATCTCGTTCAGGAGGGGCGCACCCGACCGGTAACGGCCGAGGTTGTCGAGAAACAGTTCGGCCGCCCGGACCAGCCGGCCGGTGCCGCCGGCCGACGAATGAGGGGTGACGACCACGCGAGGATGGGTCCACAACGGACTGTCCGGTGGCAGCGGCTCGGTTTCGAAAACGTCGAGAATGGCCGCTTCCGGCACACCCTGGTCGAGGGCAACGAGCAGCGCGGCCTCATCCACCAGCGCGCCCCTGGCGATGTTGATAAGGACCGACCCTTCCCGCATACGGGCAAGGAAGCTGGCGTCGACCAGGTGGAGCGTCTCTCTGCTCGCGGGCGCGGCCAGCACGACCACGTCGCAGGCGGGCAGGGCATCGGCGACGGTCCCGGGTGGGAGCATCTCGTCGACCGGCTCGTCGCCGGCCGGATGCCGCCTCACGCCGAGGACCCGTGCCCCAAACGCCTTGGCCCGGATGGCTACCTCGGCGCCGATCGCACCGAGCCCGATGACGAGCCAGGTCGTGCCGTACACCTCGCGGAACTCGTGATGGCGCCAGGCTTTGGCCGCCTGCGCGGCTTGCCATTCCTCCGGGCGCTGGTAATGACCGAGCACCGCCGACATGACGTACTCGGCGATGGGAATCCGGTTGACGTGCGACGTCGTGAGGCGGACACCATTGGTGAGCAATTCCCGATAGCCAGGCAGATCGAGGCCGGCCGCGGGCGAGTGCAACCACCGCATGGACGGGCATTCGAGTGACAACCGGAAGAATGGCCGCAAGAGACCGCTGTAGAACATGTCGGCCGTCGCCCAGGCCACCTCCGGTGAGACTTCCTCGGCGCCAACGTCCCGGTCCCCGAGGCGCAGCTGGTCCCCGGCCTCGAGCCGCAGCCATTCGATCTCGTGCAGGCCCTGAAGGCGGTCGGCAAAGGTGGTGAAGGCGGCGTCGGTGAGAAGGACCTGCATCAAGTCGGTCGCCGGGGATCGTCAAAGACGACGTCCAGCTCGGGGCCGACCCGCCGGCGCAAGCCCTCCCGAACCATCTCATCCAGCAGGTCGGGCGGGAGGACGCATTCCGCGCACTCGACGTTGGCGAGGTCGAGGGCGAGGTGGACGCGTTCCGGGCCGGTCTCGACGATCTGGAGATCGGCACCGTCGGGGCGAAGCAGGGCTCGCAGCTCATCCACCCCTGCATCGAGCCGGGCCGGTTCAACGCCCATGCCGGCAGCGTAGCGTCCCT
>JBPYFF010000289.1:0-5133 GCA_051984455.1 Acidimicrobiales bacterium
GCCGTCGGGCAGGATCAGCGCCTTGGCGCCCTGCTGGCTCGAGCTCGGGCCCCGACGCCAAACCACGGTGACGAGCGCAAACGGCTGCCCTTCGCGCTGCAGGGCCGCCGCCTGCTGGAGGATCGTCGAGGTCATTATCCAACCTGTTACCGGCCGCCGGCCGCTTGCGCCCCCTGCGCCCCCTGCGTTCCCTGTGCTCCCTTGATGGCCGCCCAGACCCGGTCGGGCAGCAGGGGCATATCGATGTTGCGCACGCCCAGGTGAGCGAGGGCGTCGATCACCGCGTTGACGAACGCGGCCGGAGAGCCGACGGTGGCCGATTCGCCCACTCCCTTGGCGCCGATCGGGTGGTGGGGCGAGGGTGTGACGGTCTCGGCCAGCTCGAACCGGGGCGTTTCCCATGCCGTCGGGATGAGATAGTCGCTGAAGTTCGACCCGATGCAGTTGCCGTCCTCGTCGAAGGTGATGAACTGCATCGACGCCATGGCGAACCCTTCGGTGAGTCCGCCCTGGATCTGGCCCTCAACGATCATGGGATTGATGCGGACGCCACAGTCGTCGACGCCGACCATGCGCCGCACCTTCCACTGACCGGTCGCCTGGTCAACCTCCACGACCACCACGTAGCTACCGAACGGGTAGGTCATGTTCGGCGGGTCGTAGTAGTGGACTCCCTCGAGCCCGGCCTCCATCCCTTCCGGCAGGTTGGTGTAGGCCGCGAGGGCCACGTCCTGGATGGTCACACCCCGGTCTGGCGTTCCGCGCACGAAGAAACGACCGGGCTCGAACTCGATGTCCTCGGGCGCCGCTTCGAGGAGATGGGCCGCGATTCGCCGGGCCTTTTCCCGAAGCTGTCTGGCGACGACGGCCGTGGCCGCCCCGCCGACCGGCGTGCTTCGGGACGCGTAGGTGCCGAGCCCATAGGGGGTGTTGTCGGTGTCGCCTTCTTGTACCGTCACGTCGCTCGTCGGGATTCCGAGCTCGGTTGCGACGATCTGGGCAAAGGTGGTCTCGTGACCCTGCCCCTGGGCTTTCACGCCCAGCTTCAGGATCGCCTTCCCCGTCGGGTGGACGCGCAACTCCGCCGAGTCGAACATGCGAAGGCCGGCGATGTCGTACTCGGCTCCGTGGCCCGCACCCACGACCTCGGTGAAACTGGCCAGGCCGATGCCGATCAGCTTGCCGTTCTGCCGCGCTTGTTGTTGTTCCGTTCGCAGCTTGTCGTACTCGACCAGGTCGAGCGCCTTCTGCAGCGCCCGGGGATAGTCGCCTGAGTCGTAGACGAACCCCGTCGGCGAATGGTACGGAAACTGCTCGGGCTGGATGAAGTTCTTCAGGCGTAGCTCGGCCGGGTCCATGCCGAGCTCGTAGGCCGCGTTCTGCACCAGCCGCTCGATGAGGAACGACGCCTCGGTCACGCGGAACGAGCACCGATAGGCGACTCCGCCCGGTGCCTTGTTGGTGTAGGCGCCCTCGGTCACCACATGGGCAGCCGGGTAGTCGTAGGACCCTGTCACGATATGGAACAGCCCGGCCCGAAACTTGCTCGGCTGGGCGTCGGCGTAGAAGGCACCGTTGTCCGAGACCATCCGGACACGAAGGCCGAGGATCTTGCCTTCCCTCGACAGCGCCAGATCCCCGTGCATGTGGAAGTCGCGGGCGAACCCTGTAGAGATCAGGTTCTCCGTTCGGCTCTCGATCCACTTGACCGGGCGGCCGATCAACAGCGACGCCGCGGTCGCGACCACGTAGCCGGGATAGATCGGGACCTTGTTGCCAAATCCGCCCCCGATGTCGGGTGAGATGATCCGGATGTTCTGCTCCGGCAATCCGGCCACCAGCGCGAACAGGGTGCGATGGGCGTGCGGCGCCTGCGAAGTCATGTAGATCGTGGCTTGCTTGGTGGCCGGGTTGATGTCGGCCAGGCACCCGCACGTTTCCAGGGGGGATGGATGACTCCGGGGGTAGTGGGTGTCGAGGCTGACGACCACGTCCGCTTCGGCGAACGCCCGGTCGGTGGCGGCCTTGTCACCCGCCTCCCACTGGTAGCAGCGATTGTCGGTTTGGCCTTCCTTGTCGTCCCTGATCAGGGCCGCCCCTTCCGCCAGGGCCTGGCGGGGGTCGACGAGAACAGGAAGCGCGTCGTACTCCACCTCGATCAGTTCCAGCGCGTCCCAGGCGACGTAGGGATCCTCCGCAATGACGCCCGCCACTTCCTGGCCTTGAAAGCGGACCTTGTCGGTCGCCAGCACCGCCTCGGTGTCACCCGACAGCGTCGGCATCCACGCCAGCTTGTGGGCATCGAGGTCGGCCCCGGTGACGACGGCTACGACGCCGGGTAGCTGCTGGGCCGCGGTCGTGTCAATGTTGACGATCCGGGCGTGGGGCAACGGACTGCGCAGCAGCGCCAGGTGGAGCATGCCGGGCAGCACGATGTCGTCGACATACCGGCCGGCGCCCTGAATGAAGCGGTCATCTTCTTTCCGCCTCATGCGGTGACCGATGCCACCGATCTCGGGAGGCGTCTCCATGGTCGTCATGCGGAACTCCTGACTTCACTGGCCGCAGTCTGGATGGCCTTGACGATGTTGACGTATCCAGTACAGCGGCAGAGGTTGCCGGAGATTGCCCAGCGGATCTCGTCGTCGGTGGGTTCGGGATTGCGGTCGAGCAGCGAGGCTCCGACCAGCATCATCGCCGGTGTGCAAAAGCCGCACTGGAGGCCGTGTTCTTCCTTGAACGCCTTCTGGATCGGGTGGAGGCCGTCGGCTCCGCCCAGGGACTTGAGCCCTTCGACCGTCGTGATCGCCCGGCCGTCGGCCTGAACGGCGAAGACGGTGCAGGACTTCACGGGCTTGCCATCGAGCAAGACGGTGCACACTCCGCAGCTGGTTGTGTCGCAGCCGCTGTGCGTTCCGGTCAGGCCGAGCACGCTTCGAACGAAGTCGACCAGCAGCAGTCTGGGCTCGACGTCGGCTTCACGCTGGGCCCCGTTTACCGTCACCGTGATGTGCACGCTTGCTCCCTTCGGTGCCGCCTCCCGCCTATGCCGCCCGGGCCAGCTCCAGTGCCCTGGCCAGCCCTCGCTGTACGAACACGCGAACCATGTCCCGCTTGTAGTCGGCCGAGCCCCGCACGTCGGACCTCGGCTCTGCTGCCCGTGCAGCCAGGTCGCCCGCTTCCGCCAACAGTTGCTGGTCCGGCGCCTGGCCGACCAGCGCCTGCTCGGCCGCCACCGCCTTGAGATTGCTGGGCGCGACCGAGGTGAGGGCGACACCGGCCTCCGTGATGCGCTCTTTGCGTTCGTCCAGCTGGAGGTGGACCGCCACGCCGACCGTCGCATAATCCCCGACTTTTCGCTCGAGCTTCAGATAGGTGCCTCCAGCGGGGCCGTGATAACGGGGGACCCGGATCTCGGTCACCAGTTCGTCCGGGCGGAGGACGGTCGTGAACAGCCCCAGCAGGAAGTCACCGATAGCGATGACTCGCTCACCCGTCGTGCTCCGCGCCACGATGTCGGCTCCGCAGGCGAGCATCACCGAAGCCCAGTCGCCGAGTGGATCGGCGTGGGCGAGTGAGCCCCCGATCGTGCCGAGGTTGCGAACGAGCGGATCGGAGATCCAGGGGGCGGCCGCGGCCATCGTGTGGTTCGACCGGCGGACCACGTCCGACTCGGCCAGGTCGTTGTGGCGGGCCAGGGCGCCGATGCGGAGGTGGCCGTCGGCGGGCTCGATGAAGGCCAGCCCCGGGAGCCGGTTGATGTCGACGAGCACGGCCGGACTCGCCAATCGCAGCTTCATGAGAGGAATGAGGCTCTGGCCACCGGCCAGGATCTTGCCCTCGTCGCCCCGCTGCGACAGCCGGCTCAGGGTGTCGAGCGCCTCCTCAACGGTGGTTGGCGCCACGTAGTCAAAACGAGCTGGGTACATCGAGGCCCCCCGCGCCGATCCCGCGTTGCTTTTGGAATCGATCGTACCGCCCGATGCGTCGTGTCGCGCTCCCGGCTTTGGCGCGGTCGCGACCCGAGTACCCGAGTAGCAGAAGGGGCCGATATATGTACCCTTACTGCTACCCGCGACCGCCAGCCGCTCCCGGCTGCTCGGGGATGTGCCTCTCGGACCCCTTCTGCCGTAACCTTTCCCGGATGGAACTGCGGCCCGGGTCCAGGTTGAAGAGCGTCGTGTGCGAAACCCAGGTGATCGTCGTCCGTGCGCCGTCGGAGCCGCAGGACATCGTGTTGTGCTGCGGAGGTCAGCCGATGGTCGCGCTTGACACCGAAACCGAGGCCGGGGCTCCCGACGGGCTCGGCCTCGACCCCGAGCAGGCCGACGGGACGCTCCTCGGCAAGCGGTACGTGCACGAGGACCTCGAGGTGCTCTGCACCAAAGCAGGGAAGGGCTCCCTGTCGGTGGGAGGAGTGCGCCTTCCGCTCAAGGAGGCCAAGCCACTTCCTGCGTCCGACTGAGGAAGCGGACTGAGGCGCTGAACCTTTCTCTCCTTCTCGAGATGTCGGCCGATGGTCTGGGGGACCAGGTCGCGTTCGGGTCCACGACAGGGGGTCTTTCCTACTCGGGCCTGCTCGAGCGATCCCGTCGGGCCGGGTCCTGGCTCTCCAGCCGGCCGGGCGAGCGTGTCGGCCTCATCGACGTCAACTCCCTTGCGGTGCCGATGCTTCTCTACGGCAGCGCCGAGGCCGGAAAGGCGTTTGTCCCGATCAACTACCGGCTGAGCGACCCGCAGCTGGAGTCGATCTTTGGCCGGATCACGCCTGCGGTCGTCGTCGCCGAGCCGTCCTTCATCCAACGGGCGGGGGCCGCGGCCGCGAAGATCGGAGGGATCGATCTGTTCTCGCGCGAGGACTTCCTCCGTGCAGTGGAGCAGCCAGGGCCGGGAACGGGAACGCAGAGCCCTCCATGCCCGGCTTCTCCTGACGACATCGCGGTATTGCTGTTCACCAGCGGGACGACCGGCGAGCCGAAGGCGGCGGTGCTTCGTCAAAAGCACCTCGTGTCGTACATCATCTCAACCGTCGAGTTCATGGGCGCGCTCGCTGCCGACGCTCCCGAGGCCGCCCTCATCAGCGTGCCGCCTTACCACATCGCGGGAGTGTCGGCCGTGCTGAGCTCGGTGTAC
>JBPYFF010000290.1:0-3019 GCA_051984455.1 Acidimicrobiales bacterium
ACGACGGCCTGCCCGGCTCGCCCGGCCGCAATCCGGCCGCGGGCGGCTGCGGGCAGGGTGACGGCCGCCCGCCGGGCCCGGCCAACCGACCGGGCGAACCCTGCGCCCGCTCGCCGCATGGCATCGGTGTCGAGCTCCTCGGCCAGCCCCACCCCCACCGCGACAACGACGGAGCCGTCCTCGGCCTGAAGGCGCTCGGTCTGTCCGGCCCGGCCCTCGAAGCCCATGGCGGCCAGGAACCGGCGGTTGACGGTGGCGCCGGCACCGGCAGGCAGGTTGAGATCGGCAAAAACGGGGACGCCCAGGACCTCGATATCGTCCGGTATCGCTTCTGCTGAGGTGAAGGTAGGGCTCACCTGACCCGCCGGCTGGGCAGGGAGTCACCGTGCTCTTGCCATCGCGCCATGGTCCAGACCAGGTCGGAGAGGCGATTCAAGTAGGGGCCGACCTGCGAGCCTTCCGGGATGGCATGAAGGGCACGCCGTTCGGCCCGCCTCACCGCCGTGCGGGCGACGTCGAGGCAGGCCGCGACCCGATCCTGACCGGGGATCACGAACTCGCTGACCGGCGGGAACCTCCCGGTCAGATCATCGATCAGCGCCTCGAGGCGGTCCACCATCTGGTTGGTGACGAGGCTGACCCCCGGCACCAGCTTGTCGCGGTTCTTGGCAGCAGTCGCGACCTCGGCCATCAGAATGTAGAGGTCGCGCTCCAGGCTGACCAGCAGTCCGTCCAGCTCCGAGCCTTGTTCCGCCTCGGCCCTCGCCAGCCCCAGCGCCGCCTGAGCTTCGTCCACGGCGCCATTGGCCTCGATTGCGGCGGAATCCTTTGCGACCCGGCCGCCGAACAGAAGGCCGGTGCTGCCGTCATCGCCTTTGCGGGTGTAGATCTTCATGACGCCGTCAGTCTGGCAACACTAGGCCCCCTGGCTCGACCGTCACCGTCCTGGTCAACCGGACCGACTCCAGCAACCACCGATCGTGAGACACCAGGAGGAGTGTTCCCTCGAAACGGTCGAGCGCTTCCTCGAGCTGTTCGATCGCGGCCAGATCGAGGTGATTGGTCGGCTCGTCGAGGACGAGACAGTTCACCCCCTGGGCCATCAGCGCGGCCAGGATGGCCCTGGTCCGCTCGCCCGGCGACAGCTGCTCGGCCGGGCGCATCACGTGGTCGGCACCGAGGCCGAACTTGGCGAGTAGCGACCGGGCTTCTTCCTGGAGGAGGCCCGTCGCGGGCATGAACCGGTCGAGCAAGGCGCCGTTGTCGCCCCCACCTGCGAGCCCCGCTCGGCGCTGGTCCAGCTCGCCGAAGACAACGCCCGGCCCCACCCACCGCTGTCCGGCCGACAACGGCAGCCTTCCCAGGATGGCGTCAAGCAGGGTGGACTTCCCGCTCCCGTTGGGGCCAAGGATGGCCACTCGTTCGGCCCAGCCGATATCGAGGGTGAAGGGACCGAGCGCAAACGACCCTCGATGCACCACCGCGTCGGCTAGCCGGGCCACCACGTCGCCGCTCCTGCCGGCGGGAGTCAGGTCGAGGTGGAGCTCCCATCCCTCCCAGGGTTTGTCGACCGCTGTCAGCCGCTCCAGCCGCCGCTCGCTGGCCCTGACCTTGGCTGCCTGCTTCTCGGTTCGGTTGCGGAAGAACCCTCGCTGTGCCTTGTCGTGGTCCCGCGGCCGGCGCCGGGCTGTCGCCACGCCCTTTTCCGACCAGTTGCGCTGCGTCCTGATGCGCTCCGACAATCGTCTTCGGTTGTCCAGGTACTGGCGGAATGCCTCCTCCTGCTGACTGCGGGCCAGCGCCCGCGCCTCCACGTAGTCGCTCCAGCCACCGGCGTACTCGACCGATGTGTGGCTGTCTTCCTGGAGCTCGAGGATGCGCGAGACGCTGCGGTCGAGAAAGGCGCGGTCATGCGAGACGACGACGACCGCGCCCGCCAGGCCGGTGAGGAAGCCTTCCAGCCGGTCGAGGCCGGCGAAGTCGAGGTCGTTGGTCGGCTCGTCGAGGAGGAACACGTCAAAACGGGCCAGCAAGATGGCGGCCAGCCCGGCCCGCGCCGCCTGGCCTCCGGACAGCGCGTGGAGCTGTACCCCGAAGCGGTCAGGCGGCAGCCCCAGGTCGGCGCAGACCGACGCGGCTCGGGCTTCGAAGTCATCGCCACCAAGGGCGACAAAGCGGGCCAGGGCGTCGCTGTAGGCATCGACCAGGTCCGGATCGGGGCCCGGGGAGGCCGCGGCCGCCAGCTCGGAGGTGAGCCGGTCGAGCGCGGCGGAAGCAGCCGCCACGCCTGTTCGCCGGCTCAGGTACGCCATGAGGGTCTCGCCGGGCGCGGCGTCAAGCTCCTGGGTCAAATACCCCACGCTGAGTGACGCCGGCGACCGCACGAGCACCCCCTCGTCGGGCATCTCGAGGCCGGCCAGCACTCTGAGCAGGGTGGTCTTGCCGATGCCGTTGGGCCCGACGACGCCCACCCGGCTGCCCGGCGGCGCCGAGATCGACACCTCGTTGAGGACGAGCTGCCCACCCCGGCTCAGGCTGACCTGCCTGGCGCTGAGCATGAATGGCAAAGCTACGCCCGGCAAAGTCGGGGGTCGCCCTTTTTTCCCCAGGTAGCCTGGACCCTCGTGACCAGCTACGCGGATGCGGCCCGGGAGCGCGTCGTGGTGTTCGACGGCGCAACCGGGACCAATCTGCAGCTCCGCCAGCTTGGCCCCGACGATTTCGGCGGAACCGGATTCGAGGGGTGCAACGAGTTGCTCTGCGACACCCGCCCCGATGTGGTCGCCGACCTTCACCGTTCCTTCCTCGACGTCGGCGTCGATGTGATCGAGACCAACAGCTTCGGCGCGCTCCCCTGGGTGCTGGCCGAGTACGGCATCGCCGAGCGCACCCACGAGCTGGCCCTGAAGTCGGCCCGCATTGCCCGGGATGTGGCCGATGGATACGGCGGCAGGTGGGTGGCCGGGTCGCTCGGACCGGGCACCAAGATCGCATCGCTCGGGCAAATCTCCTTCGCCGA
>JBPYFF010000291.1:0-5277 GCA_051984455.1 Acidimicrobiales bacterium
GTCGATGGCAGCCACGGCACCATCGAGGTACTCCACCCGGCGTGACAGGACGGCTCGCGCGCTAGGCCACCGCCGGATCCGTTAAGCGATCGCTGATCGCGTATGACATCTGAACCCATCAGGAATCCCTCGTCTAGGCAGGTCGGGCGGACGGTGCTAGGCTCGCGCTCAGCTGGTGCGCGTAGTGCATCGGACGACAAACAGGAATGGCGCCTGCGCTTGATGCCTGGATGGGGCAGGGCTGCGAATCCCGGGGGGGAGGCGCGAGATGATTGTCATCACTAATGGGACAAGTCCGTTCGGTCGTCCTGTCGTCCGGCTCACCTCGGGCACCGGCGAGCTCATCTGGTCAGCCGGTGACGGGCAGCTCGCGCCCCCCGCCCTGACCGATTACGCCGAGGCCGGCGCTATCGTCCTCACCGACCACCGGCCCGAGAGCCGGACGCTGCCGCTCTCCGGGCCGCGCACGCTGACGACGCTCGGTGTGGCGTCGGCGTTCTCCCAGGTCCTTGGCGAGGAGGTCCGGTTCGGCGAGGTCGGCGCCGCCGACCTGGAAGCGGCGCTGACCGGGGCGGGGGCCTCGCCGGAGGTCGCCGGAGAGCTGGATAGCAACTACGACGACACAAACCGGGGCGAATGGCCGGTGGCCACGCAGACGCAGGAGGAGCTGCTCGGCCACGATCGGGTCCCCTTGGTGGATGCCCTCGAGGCGGCCCACCGGGAGGGCCGCGGGCGGCAGACCGGATCGTGATCTCAGCAACGAGGAGGGGCGGGCATGGCCCATATATCAGCCGCCGAGGTCCTGAAGCTCGTCGCCCAGGGCGGCGTGGTCGACCTGTCCGGCAAGGACCTGAGCGGGATCTTGCTGACCACCGCGACGCTCAAGTCGGTCAAGTTCCGCCAGGCTAACCTCACCCGGGTTGATCTCGTCGAGGCCGACCTGACCGGCTGTGACTTCACCGGGGCGACCCTCGACCAGGCCAACCTCGAGGGCGCCAACCTGACCAGAGCTGTGCTGGCCGGCGCGACGTTGAAGAAGGCCAAGCTCGACCGGGCGGTGCTCGAGTCCTGCGATCTCAGCAGGGCCGACTTCAGCGAAGCGGGGATGGACGGCACGTTCATCGGACGTTCCGTCGCCGTCGGCGCCCTCTTCAGGGAGGCGAATCTCGGTGCCGCCACCTTGGCCGAGTCGGCGTTCTTCGGCGCCAACTTCCTCGACGCGAACCTGACGGCCGCGTCGATCTACTCGTCGCTGTTCAACGGGGCCGGGTTCGTGCGGGTGAGGTTCGACTTCGTCCAGGCCTCTGGCGCCGTCTTCGCCGACACTGTTCACCGCGACGCGCGGATGCGCCACGCGAACTTCTCCGGTAACACCTTCCGCGGCGCCGACCTCACCGGCGCGGACCTGGTCGAAGCCTCTTTTGAGCAGGTGATTTTCCGTGAGGCCAAGCTGGAGGATACGGCCTTGTCGCGGGCGAGCCTGCGCGGCGCGGATCTGACCGGCTGCGACCTCAGCGCGACGATCCTCGACGGCGCGAGGTACAACCAGCAGACCAAGTGGCCGGCCGGGTTCGACCCGGTCGCCGCCGGCGCAAAGCTCGAGTAGCCGCCGATCGGCTGGACACTGCAGGGGAGGAACATAGTGCATCAAGACGGCCATAATGGGCAGCCAGCCGGACAGCAGCCCTACGTAGGGCTACGAGACCGTGACTACTTCCATATCATGCTGAATCTCGACTCCTATCAGGACTTCCTGCCAACGGCATGGTCGCTCGCCAACCACTTCCTCGACGAGGCCAGGAGGATGCAGGCGGATCCAAGCCTCGAGCCCGAGCTCCGCTCCTTCCGCTACACCACGGACAATTTCGAGGCTCGCCTCGATCAGATCTATCAGGGCCTGGTCGACGACGTTAACCGTTATGAGGCCACGCGGGGCTGGGCGCTCAGGACCCGTGACGACGTGGTCGAGTGGATCCGCCAGATGGCACCGTTCAACCAGACCGATGGCGCGTGGCTGAGGAACATCGTCCCTGTGGGGCCAGTCGACGAAGTTCACTCCCTGCTGGTCAACATCCTCATGGACGAGGTGGGCGGCGGCAATCCCGAGCTCAACCACGCCAACATTTACACGGAGCTGCTGCACAGCGTCGACATCAACCTGGCTGGCATCCGTACACGGGAGTACGCAGAGAATCCCGATCTCCTGGATTCGGCCTTCACCTTGCCCCTGTTCCAGCTCGTCGTTTCGGAGTTCTCCCAGGCCTTTTTCCCCGAGCTCCTGGGGATGACCCAGTACCTGGAATGGAGCTCGGTCGAGCTCAAGACCATGGCCTGGCTTAACGAGCATTTCGGCCTCGACCCCCACTTTTACGAAATGCATGTAGCGATCGACAATGCTTCCACCGGTCATGGGGCCATGGCGAGACGAGCGATCGAGCTTTATCTTGAGCAGACGCGCGCCGAGTTGGGCGAGGACGCGATGCAAGCCCAGTGGGAGCGCATCTGGAACGGCTACGTTGCGTTCGCCACCACCGGCACGCTGGCGGCCGACATGCTCAAGAGGCGCCTGCACCCACCGACCGTTGCGGACACGGTCACCGCCATGGTGCGGGAGCGCGCGCCAAGAGCCCGAGTCAACCACGGGCAGAAGCGTCTTGACGGAATGCTGATTAACGACCTGTTCGCCGATCCAGCCAAGCTCATGGCGGCACTCGTCGACGGGGGAATGATCGTCCCGGGCGACGCCGACAACAGCCCCTTCTTCAGCCTGCTCACACCCGACGGGCCGATGTACAAAGTGTTCAGTGACAGGGAGATCGAGACCTGGAAAACATGGGTCCGGTCACTACCTGGCGTCCCTGTCGGCGAGGCTTCCCCGCTCCCGGCCACGCCCGCCGAGCGAATGGCTCACCTGATCGATACCATGCGCGGCCGCCAGAAGGGTCAGCCCGCTCACCAGGCAACGACACTGACCGGCCCGGATCCTTCCGACTCCAGCAAGCTCGTGTCTAAGCCCGTGGCATGGTGGTTCCAGCAGCCGACCAAGGCCTTCATGCAGGCGCTGGCACATGAGAACAGCGACTGGATCATTGCAGGCGATGCTCAAGGCAGCCGATTCGTCACCGATCTGCTGGACGGTAAGAATGCCATGGCAAGAGCACTCAGCGGAGTGGCGCCCGGCTCGGAGGGTGTGACGTGGGCGACCATCGCCGTCGAATGGATCAGCAATGGCTGTCCCATGCCCGGAGGAGGCACGGGTGATACGCGGCCGCTCACGCTCTTGTCCCCGCCCGACCGGGTCGCTGCTCATCCAACCGGAAAGGTCCACGGCACCGGCAGCGTGCACTGAGATCCGCTGCGCCCGGCTGCCGGGGACCGCCCGATAGCGGCGGGACGGTCCCGGCACGTCCGCGGGACCAGCGGGTCAATCCAGGCAGATTCCGCGTTCGATGTACACGGTCCGGCCGGTGGTGGCACTGTTCACCACGGCTCGGTCCGAGATCCCCAGCCGCACGACGTATCCGCACGGCTGCAGGGCCGACAGATCGACGGTGAATGCCTGCCCCGCGACCGTGGTCTGCTGGCCGGTCGCCAACGGCGGGGTGAGGGTGAGCGGTGTCGGCGGGATCGGACCGCCAGGACCACCGACGACAACGATCGACCATGCGGCGAAGTGGGTGTCCCGCGCGACGAATGTGCCCGCGACCGGGCCCGGGGTGACCCGGCACGCCCCAGCGGTGCTCAGTTGCAGGTCGCCGCGGTTATCGAGATCCCCGGCGACCACGGAGGCGTTGAGCGTGTTATCCGCTTGCACACGCCGGACGTCGACAACGCCGACGGGAGCGAGCTCAAGCTGGACCTCCCATAGGTCGTCGCCGCCAGGATTGAAGTGACCGAGCTTGCCCGTGGTGTTGGTCAACCACGACGGCCATGCGGTCCAACCGCTCGCTCCCGGAGTCACCCACGAGCCGTTGCCGAGCCAATCGACGACGAAGAACGGCTCGATCAGGTCGGTCACGGTGCCGCCGACGGTCAAGTTGCGCACTCGAATCCGGTACGAGCGTCCGGCGAGGGCCGGGTCGAGCGGGCCGTGGAACGTCACCGTGCCCGCGAACGGGCAGTCCGGGTACGGCAGCGGCGAACCGTTTACCGCCAGGCTCGCGCCAGGAAGGGTCAACCCGCTGGCCGTGTTCACGGAGGAGGCCGGAACGCCGCCGACGATGTCGAACCGGGCAGTCCCGTCGTAAGGAGTGCCCGGGCGCAGCTGGACGTGGACATCGAGCCGGTTGCCCCAGTACGGGATCGCGTCGGGATCGGTGGTCGACGGGGGCGTTCCCCACGAGAGCACCGCGCGGACGCGGCCGATCACGGGGGTGTCGCAGCTGCGGCGCAGCGCCCCGAGGTCAACGGCAAGCGGTGCCGCGTAGCACAGCCCCCCGTCCGGGAGCTTCGAGTAGTCGTGGGCCCTGACGGTCGCAGTGCCGAGGTAGGTGAACCGGCAGCCGGTGCCGAAGTCCGCCCAATAGGCGACGTACTCTGTGCTGCCCGCGGTGCAGGGTCCACCGGAGTACCCGCTGCTGCGCTTGACCCGGAACGTGCCGACCAGCTGATCAGTGTTGTTGTCCAGGCCCACGCACTCCAGCTCCTCGTAGCTAGTGTCACCGCTGGTCTTGTCGAGCTCGGCGAGGATCGCAGACAGATCTAGCTTGGCCGCCGCCGCTTCAAGCGCCGGGCCAACAAAGGCCGTCGCGTTCGCTGGCCCGGAGGCGGAGGACTCCAGGTGCGGCAGCGCGAAGCGGTGCGGCGGGATGGCTCCGCCCGGTGCCCGCCGGTACCGGGTGGCCAGCTCGGCCAACGGCACCGGTGCCTGCGGAGCCGGGTCGGGGTCCGGCGACGGAGCTTCGGCGAGCACATGCGGCGGCAGCTGCTCCACCAGGTCCTTCGGCAACTGAGCCAGGACGTCGAGGATGATGAACGGCCGCGGGCGGACCTGGATGTGGCAGTCGCGAACGTCGCCCCAGATCGGCTTCTGGTCGGGACTGTTCGGATCCGGCACGACCTGCCAGGAGAGGACCGCGCGCACCAGCGGCAGCATCGGGAAGGCGCACCAGTTCCGCCGCGGGGCATAGGCGACCCCGCAGACGTAGGAGAGCGGGGGCCACGTCGTCCCGTCACAGCTCTTCCCAGCAGGCAGGTCGTGGACATTGATGCTGGCCATCCCCGCGTCGTCCCAGCTCGCCCCCCCGTCATAGCTGACGTAGAAGCGCACGTGCTCAA
>JBPYFF010000292.1:0-2397 GCA_051984455.1 Acidimicrobiales bacterium
GAGGACGAGAATGGCCTGCTCGCGGTGTGTGGCCGGGCCTACTGATCGATCGGATCCTCCGCGTCCTCCAACGAGTTCCAGCGGGCCCTTTCGTCATAGGCCGAGTGGAAGTGCTGCTGAAGCTCGGCTGCCTGGCGGCGCCGTCGCAGGGCGAGCACCATCGCCACGATGAGGGCGATGAGGATGATCCCGGCCAGTCCCACGAGCAGCGTCACGCTCATTCGACCGTAGTACGTGTGAGACCAAGACAGTCCCGCGGCCGATTCGGACCGGCCCGGCTCTGTCTCATCGGGTAGTGCGAAGCCGCCGCCCGCGGTTAGTCGAGGGCTATACTGGTGTGACGTCCGCCATTGGACGGGCGTGGTGTGTGTGCCGTGTGCTGTGTGTGGCGTGGGCGTCTTGCCCACGCTTTTGTTTGCGGCCTGGATGAAGTACGAGGAGGTGAGAATGGGCCCAAATCAGAACCTGCGCGAAGTGGTGGAGCCCGTGCTCACCTCGGCCGGGCTCGAGTTATGGGACCTCGAGGTGAGCACCGGCGTGGTCCGCGTGCTGGTCGACCGGCCGGGCGGCGTGGACCTCGATGCCCTGGATCGGGTTGCCAGGAAGATCTCCGCCGCCCTCGACGCCCACGACGAGGCGGCCCCCTCCGGCCGCTACCACCTCGAGGTCGGCAGCCCGGGGGTGGAGCGGACGCTGCGGACGCCTGACCACTTCCGCCAGTTCGTGGGCGGGCTGATCTCGGTCAAGACGACCGAGCCCGTCGACGGGTCCCGTCGCTTCCAGGGAGTGCTCCTGGACGCCGACGACCGGGGCGTGGCTCTCGACGGGGCTGGGCCTTCCCGGCTGGCGTATCAACAGATCGAAAAGGCCCGCACCGTGCTCGTGTGGGGCCCGGCACCGAAGCCGGGGTCGAGGGGCGGACGGCGCGGTGCGACACCGGCGCGGACAAAGGACGCCGCACAATGAAAGACACCTTCGCGTTCCTCGAGGCCCTCCAGCAGATCGCCCGGGACAAGGGAATCAGCGTCGACACCCTGCTTGACGCCCTGGCCAACGCGCTCGTGGCGGCCTACAAGCGGATGCCGGGCGCGGCCGAAGAGGCAGTGGTCACCATCGACCCTGACTCCGGGGACATCCGGGTCTACGGCCAGGAGCTGGACGAAGACGGCAACGTCGTCCGGGAATGGGACGACACGCCGAAGGACTTTGGCCGCATCGCTGCCCAGACCGCAAAGCAGGTAATCCTCCAGCGGATCCGGGAGGCCGAGCGCGACCTCAAGTATGAGGAGTACGCCGGCCGGGAGGGCGACATCGTGACCGGGATCATCCAGCAGAGCGACAACCGCTACACGCTGCTGGACCTGGGCAAGGTGGAGGCCCTCTTGCCGCAGGCCGAGCAGGTCCCCTATGAGCGCTACGAGCACGGCGCCCGGCTGAAGGCCTACATCGTCGAGGTTCGCAAGACGACCAAGGGCCCTCAGATCGTGGTCAGCCGCACCCATCCCGGGCTTATCAAGAGGTTGTTCGAACTCGAAGTCCCGGAGATCGGAAGCGGCGTGGTGGAGATCAAGGCGGCGGCGAGAGAGCCAGGCCATCGGACCAAGATCGCGGTCTGGTCCAACGACGCCAACGTCGATCCCGTCGGTGCGTGCGTCGGGGCCAGGGGCGCTCGGGTCCGGATGGTCACCAACGAGCTCAGGGGCGAGAAAGTCGACATCGTTCCCTACTCGGACGATCCCCGCGAGTTTGTGATGAGGGCCCTCCAGCCGGCCAAGGTCAAGGAGGTGCAGCTCGACGAGGACAGCGGGACGGCAACGGTCATCGTTCACGACTTCCAGTTGTCGCTGGCGATCGGTAAGGAAGGCCAGAACGCCCGTCTGGCAGCGCGACTCACTGGATGGCGGATCGACATCAAGAGTGAGTCGCAGCTGGCCGAAGAGGAGGCGTACGCCAACCAGGACTGGGCCGAAGGCGAGTGGGTCGAAAACGAAGCGGGCGAAATGGTGTGGCAGCCGGCAGAGGGGGGCGAGGCGGTCTCGGCCGAGCAGTGGGCCGAGGCCAGCGACGAGGCGGCCGCACACCAGGATGCGGCTGATCAGTCCCCCGGCCCGACGGAGGAACCGCTGTCCGCCCCGGTTGCCTCAGCCACGGGCGAACCGGCGAAAGTGAGCGGGCCCGAGGGGGCGGCACCGTAAGAGAGCCGATCCGAACCTGTATCGGTTGCCGGCGGGTTGCCGCGGCCGCCCAGCTTGTGCGCGTTCGCCTGGCGGCAGACGGCTCCCTTGCCCTCGACCGGTCGGCACCCGGACGGGGCGCGTGGCTATGCGCAGCGACGCAAGCAGGCCTCCCGGCGGTATCCTGCCTGGA
Organism: Acidimicrobiales bacterium; assembly: GCA_051984455.1. GTDB lineage: Bacteria > Actinomycetota > Acidimicrobiia > Acidimicrobiales > Palsa-688 > JBPYFF01. The sequence goes on from JBPYFF010000292.1 coordinate 2,368, forward strand.
TCTCGCGGCCCGCCGGCGGGCCTTCGGTCG
>JBPYFF010000293.1:0-2610 GCA_051984455.1 Acidimicrobiales bacterium
GCCGCACCGTCAGTGAAGGCAATGGTGTGACCCTGCCAGACACGGTGCAAACGAGCGCCGCTATCAATCCCGGAAACAGTGGCGGCGGGTTGGTCGACCTCAACGCAGAGGTGATCGGCATCCCCACCCTGGCCGCGACCGACCAGCAACTTGGTGGTGGTGCCGCGCCCGGCATCGGGTTCGCCATACCCAGCAATACGGCCAAGCGGATCGCCGATCAGCTCATCTCCCAGGGCAAGGTCACCAACTCCGGTCGCGCTGCGCTCGGGATCGAGGGCGCCCAGGTCTCCGATAGCTCCGGTCAGCCGGCCGGTGTCGCCATCGGCGCAGTGACGCCCGGCGGCCCGGCTGACAAGGCCGGCCTGAAAGAAGGCGACGTCATCATCGCCATCAACGGCCAACCGACGCTGTCGTTGTCCGACCTTCAAGGCGTGCTTGCCGGCCTCAACCCGGGCGACACGGCGACCGTGATTGTCGCCCACGCCGATGGTTCCCATTCCGACGTCAAGGCGACGCTGGGCTCGCTCTAACGGCCTACCGCGTAATCGTGGCGGTGAACTGGACGTCGCGGCTCGGGAGTGCCGTGGCGTGAAAGTCTCCCCGCGCGTTCCGATAGCTCCCAGTTCCTCCCTCGATGACGCCGTCGTACGTGCTGGGTCCGCTAGTGCCAACTGCTGGCCACTGAAAGGTCCAGCTCACGCGGACATCTCCCTGAGTGCGGAATGAGAGTATGTCGTCGCACACGACATAACGATCGAAGGTGACTGTGCACACCTCATCGTCGTGTCCCACGACGGCGCCCGCCTGCAACAGGCTGTCACTGCCCAGGACTCGATCGCCGACGGTCAATGGTGCATGCGGGGGTTGGCTCGAAATGCCCGACGAAGTGACGAAGTCGAGCTGCGTCGGGTGGGCGAGAATCGACAGGTGGGCAGGCCCGGAGGCCACTCCAGAGGACGCGGCCGCGGCTGAGCAGCCAGCACCGACCCCAATGAGCAAAAGGACTGAAGCCAGCATGCGGTTCACCAACGCCATCACCTCTACCAGAGTCTGCTAGAATTTCAGTTAGCTTATCATTCTAGTGACTAGAAAGGCAAGGAAGATTCCCCAATCACGAGTAGCCGATGTCATCGCCAGCCTCCGCGACCTCGGCAGCGAGATGGACCACCTTGATGAGGTCGCCGCCCAGCTGTACGGGCTGAACCGGACCGACATGCGCGCTCTCGACGTGATCGGGCGTCAGGGGCCGCTGGCGCCTACCGACCTCGCCCGCTCGCTGGGGTTCACCACCGGTGGGATCACCACCGTCATTGACCGGCTGGAGCGGGCTGGCTACGCCCACCGCCGGCCTGACCCCGTCGATCGACGAAGGCTGGTGGTAGAGGTGACAGAGGCAACCAGGAAGCGCGATCAGGCCGTTTTTGGCGGGCTGATTCGAGCGACCATGGACTTCGCCCGAACCTACAGCGACCACGACCTGCGCGTGGTCCGGGAATTCCTTGACGGAGCTCGTGATATCACCGCGGCGTACTCCCGGGCCCTCGACGACGTCAAGGCGAGCACCACCGAGGCGTCTATCCGATCACGTCGCCCAGGGAGTTGAGACACTCTCTCGAAGAGAGGGCACGGCGTCAGAAGGGCTGTACGAGGGGGAGGTTGGCTTTGACCGCCTTGGCGTGCCGGCGATGCTCGCCTTGCCGACCCACAACGCTGATCGAGCCATCCACCTCGAGCGTCGCGGTCAGCACTGCGGCCAGATCGTCGAGGCCGTGCTCGCGGACGGCCTGCATGACCTCGTCGACGGTGACCCCCTGCCGGCGCAGCCGGACCCGCAGGAGCCGGCCGTCATAGACCAAGAGGACGGGCGAGCCGATGGCCGCACGCTCCACCGACGGGGCCATCACAAAGAGCGCCGAGAGGACGCCGGAGAACACGAAGAGAGTGCCAGCCGACGCCAGCCCGACGCTGAGCAACCCGCTCCCGGCAGTCATCCCGTTCTGAACGGCGTTGGCCAGGGCCATGATGGCCGCCAGGTCGCAGATGTTCATGGTGCTGAGCTGGCGCTTGCCAAAGAGCCGCAAACCGACAACGACCACCAAGGCGATCACCAGCGTGCGGGTCGCAGTTGCCGCCGGGAACACCCACCAGGCCGTCGCCGCCTCGATCATCCCAGTCTCAGACCCCGATAGTGGCGACGGCTCCGTCGCACGGTGGCTTCTTGTGGCACCACACTGATCGTTCCGTCGGCCTCGAGCACAACCAGCCGAGCCTGGTTGATGTCATCGATTTCGTGTTCCCGCAACGCCTCCATGATCTGGTCCTCGGTGATGCCCTGCCGGCGAAGGTTCTTCTCCACCAGATGACCGTCGGTCACGAGCACGATGGGCTCTCCCACCAAAACCTGTTCGGCCCGGGATGAATGAGCCAGCACGGACGTCACCGCCCGGTTCAAGACCAGGAGGGTGGTCGCCGCCACCAGCCCTCCGACGAGGCTCGTGTCGTTACCCACCATGGCGTTCTGGACGGCATTGGCAACGACGATGATGACGACGAGGTCGTAGATGTTCATCTGGCCCAGGGCCCGTTTGCCGAGGAAGGCGAGACCGACGA
>JBPYFF010000294.1:0-6598 GCA_051984455.1 Acidimicrobiales bacterium
TTCCGACTCCTTCGTTGGTGAAGATCTCAAGCAACAAGGCGTGGGGCACCCGACCATCCAGGATGTGGCCGTGTCCGACCCCGCGTCGAACCGCCTGGAGGCAGGAGGCAACCTTGGGCAGCATGCCCTCGGCGACGGTGCCATCGCCGAGGAGGGGCTCGAGCTCGTCACAGGAGATGGACGAGATCAGGCTGGACGGGTTGGCCCGGTCGCGGCGGATGCCTTCGACATCCGTCAGATAGACCAGCTTGCCGGCGGTGAGCGCCTCGGCCACGGCCCCGGCCGCGACGTCGGCGTTGATGTTGTACGCCTGCCCTGCTTCGTCACTGCCGATCGTCGCCACAACCGGGATGAGGTCCTGGGCGAGCAGCCGCTCCAGGATGGTCGGGTTCACCTGGGCGACATCTCCGACGTAGCCCAGACCCGTCTCGGGCGGACGGGGAGAGGCGACGATCAACCCGGCGTCCTCACCGGATACGCCGACGGCTAGCGGCGCGTGCACGTTGATGGCGGCGACGATGTCCCGATTGACCTTGCCGACGAGGACCATCCTCGCAATGTCGAGGGTCTCCGCGTCGGTGACCCGGTGGCCGTCACGGAACTCGGGCACCTTGCCGAGCCGCCTCATGAGATCGCCGATCTGGGGACCGCCCCCGTGGACAACCAACGGTCGCATCCCGACCGACCGCATGAGGACGATGTCCTGGGCGAAGCTGGCCAGCCCGTTGCCGCCCGCTCCGCCGGTGCCGGCGAGGGCGTTGCCTCCATACTTGACGACCACGACCTGACCCCAGAACCGGCGGATGTAGGGCAGGGCGTCGACCAGGATGTGGGCCCTTCCCGCCGCATCGAGCGTCACGACGTCCTCATGTTCTCGTCGATGTACGCGTGGGTCAGGTCGACGGTGAGAACCGCTCCTTCGCCCTCGCCGAGGCCGAGGTCGGCGACGACCTCGATCGACGGTTGGGCCATGACCGCCTTGAGGGCGGCACTGTCATAACGGGACGCTTCGACGCCGCCGGCGCACACGATGACACCTCCGTAGGCGACGGTGACCCGGGCCGGGTCGAATGTGATCCCGGCGGAGCCGAGCTCGCTCACGATGCGACCCCAGTAGGGGTCTCCTCCGTAGAAGGAACACTTGACGAGCTGGCTTTCCGCGATCTTGCGAGCCCCCCGCGCCGCCTCCGGGCTCGTGGCCGCGCCGGTGACCCGCACCCGCACCACCTTGGTACCGCCTTCCGCATCGGCCGCCATCTGCCCGGCCAGGTCGGAACACGCTTCCCACAGCATCTCCGCCAGGTCGGCCTCATCCGGTTCCGCCCCGCTGCGGCCGCTGGCCAGAACGATCACGGTGTCGTTGGTCGACGTGGCGCCGTCTGTCGTCAAAAGGTTGAAGCTCCGCTCGACCGCGCCGCTCAACGCTCGGTGGAGCGGCGCCGGTTGGACGGATGCATCGGTTGTCAACACCGTGAGCATGGTGGCCATGTTCGGCGCCAGCATGGCGGCACCCTTGGCCATGCCTCCCACGGTGAAGCGCTCGCCGTCGACGGTGACCTGCTTGGGACCGGTATCGGTTGTCAGGATGGCCTGAGCGGCGCGTGGCCCGCCGTCGCCCGTTCGCTGGTCCAGCAGCGTGGCCATTCCCGCCTCGACGGCGTCAACGGGAAGGGGAATGCCGATGAGCCCGGTCGAGCACACGAGCACCTCTCGTGCGCGACACCCGATGCCGTCTGCGACCAGCTGGCACATGCGTTCGGCGTGACTGTGCCCGCGGACGCCGGTGGCCGCGTTGGCGTTGCCACTGTTGAGGATCACGCCGGCGGCCCGGCCCCCAGTTGCCGCGAGGTGGCCGCGGCTGACCAGCACGGGCGCGGCCGCGGCCCGGTTGGTGGTGAACACGCCCGCGGCAGCGACCGGCTGGCCGTCGTCGGTGGCAACGAGCGCAAGGTCGAGCTCGTTGGGGCCCTTTATGCCACAGGCCGCGCCCGCCGCGACGAACCCTGATGGCGTGGTGACACTCATCGGTCGTTCACGGGTACACCCCGGCGACCGGGAGGCCGGCCACCTCCGGCAGGCCGAGGGCGAGGTTGGCGCACTGAATGGCCTGTCCGGACGCCCCCTTGACCAGATTGTCGAGTGCGGCAATGGCCATCACCCAGCCCGTCCGCCGGTCGTAGCGGGCGGTGAGGTGGGCGGTGTTGGCACCGAGTGTCGACTTGGTCGAGGGTGACCGTTCGTCCACGACGACAAATGGCTCGCCCCGGTAAAAGTCGGCCAGGATGGCCAGCGGATCGGTTTCGTCCGTCTCACCGCGGCCCGCCGACGGGCGGGCGTAGCAGGTTGCCAGGATGCCCCGGTTCATGGGAGCCAGGTGGGGCGTGAAGATGACCGTGGCACCGGTGGCTTGCTCGATCTCGGGCGTATGCCGGTGGGTCAAGAGTCCGTAGGCGGCCACGTCCTCGTCGACGGTGCAGAACTGTGTCGTCGACTTGAGGCCCCGCCCCGCGCCGGAGACACCTGTCACGGTGTCCACGACGACGCCGGCGGGCTCGACCAAACGGGCCCGGACAAGCGGCGCCAGCGCCAGTGCCGCGGCCGTCACGTGGCAGCCGGCTGCGGCGATAAGCCGGGCCGTGGTCAGGGACGGACGGAACAGCTCGGGGATCCCGAAGGCGGCCTCGCTCAGCAGATCGGGGCATCGGTGTTGCTCGCCGTACCAGATCGGGTACAGGCCGGGGTCCTTGAGCCGGAAGTCGGCGGCCAGGTCGACGATGACGCCCACCCGTTTGCGCAGGTCGGGGACCAATTGCTGGGACGCTCCGTGCGGCAAGGCGAGCAGGACCAGGTCGAGGCCGTCGGCCGCGGCCGGGTCGGCCTCGGCGAAGAGGAGACCCGGATATGCGGGAGCCAGGCTGGGATAGGCGTCGGCGACCGCGGCGCCGGCCTGGCTGTCGCCCGTCGCCAGGTCGACCTGAAGGTGGGGATGGCCGGCGGCCAGCCGTAACAACTCCGCGCCGGCGTAACCGGAGGCGCCAAAGATTCCCGTCCGCACCTTTCGCTTCGCGGCCACGGTATCAAGATACGCGCCCATGAATAGTCATTCAAGTTGAGGAGGATCGCCTTCACTTGCTCGCCATCGCCATGCCCGAGGGCATGTCGTTCAGTGTCGAAGTGGGCGGCGTCACGATTAGCGCCTACCGGGAGTGAACCGGAACATCCCTCACCGGTGCAGAGCGACTCCCCAGAGTGACCATCTTGGCTGCTCGGACAATCAGCGTGGTGTTCTCGCCGAGGTCATGAGAAGGTCGGCAGAGTCAGAGGCGTCGCATACTCCCCCCGGAGCACAGGGCGCCGAGAGCACACAGGAAGGGCACCGCCGACGCACGGTGCCCTTCCTTGTCGGGCCGGTGGGATGATGCGGAAGTGAGGCTGTTCGCTGCCCTCGCCATGGTGGTGGCCGTCGTATGTGGTTGTAGCAACGGCGTCCACTGTTCGTGTCCGGGTGTATCGGTCCCATCCACGACGGCCCCGCACGGCCCAACCACCACGACAACCACGACAGCGGGCATGCTGCCCTGATGACCAGTACCGCGAGAGCCGGGCCGGTTGGCAGCCCGTTATGACAACCTGAGCTTGTTATTGCGCCCAGGAGGGACAGATGATCGACGTTGAGCACGAGAGCGCTCTGCTCAAGCAGCGGAGCGCTGACCTTGCCGCCCAGCTCGACGCGGCGGTCGTGGTCGTGGACCGCAGCGAGATCGAGAAAGTGCTGGCCGAGTCACAACGGCTCGCCGGCAGGGCCAAAGCCGCCCGGGCCGATGTCTCCAGACGGCTCGCGGCCGGCCGCCAGCCTGGCGTACCGCTCGGCCCGGTCGGCCCCGTCAGGAAAGTGCCCGAGGGCCTGGATGGCCAGCCGGATGCCGACCCCTGGCTCAGAGGGCGGCTCGCTCTCACTCCCGAGCTGTTCGATTACTGGACCCATCGGCGGGACGAGGTTGCCGCCGCCTTCTGGGAAGCCTTCGCCCGAGCGGGCCAGCAATGCGAGGCCCGGCCGGCCTTGCTGGCCAGCACCAGGGGCCACCTCGCCGTGCTACGCCAGCGTGAGTCCGTCACCGCTGAGGGCGGCGTGGACCTCTACGCCGCCCTTCGCCGCTTCGTGGACTCAGCCGGCGTCATTCGCCAGACGCCCGGCCACCGTTCGGCTTCTCTACACGACTGCGGGCGGTGCACTTCTCTCCCCGGAATGCTTTGGGGAGACAAGTGCCGCCTCGCGCCCGCGCCGCCTTATCCCCTGAGCTCCCCCCGATGCCGGGCCGCCACCGCCTCGATCATCCTGGCCCGCACGGCGGCGACCTCGGCATCGGTGAGGGTGCGGTCGAGGGCCCGAAGGCGAACGTGGAAGGCGAGGCTGCGGCTGCCCGCCCCCGTGGCGGGGCCGCGATACACGTCGAACAGAAGAACTTGCTCGACCAGGTCGCCCCCGGTGCGGACCAGCGTGTCGTGCATCGCCGCGGCCGGCACGTCGTCGGCCACGACGAACGCCAGATCGATGTCACTGGCAGGAAACCGGCTCACCGGGCGGGCCTGGTCACCCCACTGCGGCGCGGCCAGCACCGCTTCAAGCGAAACCGTGAAGTACCCCACCCGGCCGGCCAGGCCGTAGGCGGCGACAACACCAGGATCGACCTCGCCCACCGCGCCGACCTCGCTGCCACCAAGCAGTACCCGGGCCGACCGGGCCGGATGGAAGCCGGGAATCTCTCGCGCCTCGAGCGAGACGTCGGACAGCCGCAGTGCTCCGGCCAGCACCCGCCAGAAGCGGGTCGCGACAAGGGCATCGGCGCCCGAGCCGGCGATGATGGCGGCCAGATCTTCTCGTTCCTTCGGGACCTGCTCACCCGACGGATCGGGCCGGTCGAAGACGTGGCCAATCTCGAACAGCCGGACATCGGGCTCCTGGCGGTCGGCGTTGAACCGGACCGCCTTCAAAAGCCCGGGCAGCAGCGCGGTTCGGAGCAGCGACTCAGACGCATCGAGCGGGTTTTCGACCTCAACCGCGTTTCCGGGCAGACCGGCCCGCTCGAGGTCGCCCGGCGCAAGAAACGTCGTCGTCCACGCCTCGTTCAGGCCAGCCCCGCACAGGATGTCCCGCACCCGCCGCCGAGTTCGTTGATACGACGTCAGGCCGCCACCGGTTCGCACGCCTGGCGGCAGCGTTCGCTCAATGTTGCGATAGCCATGCAGCCGGGCGACCTCCTCGATGACGTCGATCTCCCGTTCGGTGTCAGGTCGCCAGGTGGGAATGACGACTTGCTGCTCGCCTGGCTCCACCGTGGTCGATGCAAAGCCGATGGGCGACAGCAGCCCGGCCACTTCCTCATCGCTCAACGAGGTGCCGAGGATGGCGTTGATCCGGTCGGTGCGGACCCGGACCGGCCTCGGTCTCGGGACGTGCTCGGGAGAAACCACATCGACGGTGGCGCCCTGACGCAGGCCGGGTAGAAGTGTGGCGAAGCGATCGATTGCCAGGTCGATGATCGCGGGGTCGCAACCTCGTTCGAAGCGGGCGCGCGCTTCGGTCTGGAGCCCCAGCCGCTTGCCCGTTCGAGCGATAGCCATGGGCGTGAAGTAGGCCGCCTCCAGCAACACCGTCGACGTCGCGTTCGAGATCTCCGACGAGGCCCCGCCCATGATCCCGCCGATGCCCACGGGCGTGCCGTCGGCGTCACAGATGAGGCAGTCGTCGGCTTCGAGCCGTCGTTCAACTTCATCCAGAGTCACCAGGGTCTCGCCCCACCGCGCCCGGCGGATGGACAGTCCTCGGCCTGGCAGCCGGTCAATGTCGTAGGCGTGGTTGGGCTGGCCGAGCTCGAGCATGACGTAGTTGGAGACGTCAACCACGTTGTTGATCGGCCGCATGCCGCAAAGCACGAGCCGGCGGGCCAGCCAGGCCGGCGAAGGGCCGACCACCAGCCCGGTCAACACGGTGGCCGTGAACCGGGGGCACAGGTCGGGATCGACGACCTCGATGGGAGCTCGCTCGATGGACGGATCGACTTGCCCGATCGGCGCCGGCAGATGAAACGGAATCCCGAGGGCGGCGGCGACGTCACGGGCCACACCGGTGATCGCGAGCGCGTCGGGGCGGTTGGGTGTGATGTCGAGGTCGAAGATGGTGTCCCTTTCCACACCCAGCGCTTCTCGCAGGGGCGTGCCCGGCCGGGCCGACTGCGGGGGCAAGACGAAGATTCCCTTGTCTCCGTCCGGCTCCGGCAGGCCGAGCTCCGACGCCGAGCAGAGCATGCCGTTGGACCACTCACCCCGCATCTTTCGCCGGCTGATCGGCAGGCCATTGGGCATGGTGGTGCCAACCGTTGCGAGCGGCACCAGGTCGCCGGGAACCATGTTGAATGCGCCGCAAACCACCTGCGTCGCCTCGCCGTCGCCGGCGTCCACGTCGACCAGCTGGACTTTGTCGGCATCGGGATGCGGCCGCAGCGCCAGGACACGGGCAACCACGATGCCGTCGAGGCCTCGACCGACCTCCTCGACTCCGTCGACGACGAGGCCGAGGTTGGAAAAGGTCGAAGCCAGC
>JBPYFF010000295.1:0-2964 GCA_051984455.1 Acidimicrobiales bacterium
TTCCGGAACCGGCTCTGGGCGGTGGCAGCGGTCACCGCGGCGGGCGCGCTGGCGTCGGCCGCGTGGATGGCCGCGCTGTACAACCCGGTTGGCGATCCCAGCAGGGTGTATTACGGCACGGACACCCGGGCGTTCGGCCTCCTGCTCGGTGCCCTTCTGGCTCTCGTTTGGCGGCGGGAAGCCGGCTCACGCACGACCGCGGCCCACCGGCGACGCCGGGAGTCCCCGTCGCATTTTCTGGAAGCGGTCGGCGTCGTAGCCCTCGCCGGAGCGGTCGGGTGCTTCCTGCTGATTCACCAGACTGACCCGTTTCTGTACCCGCGAGGCTTTCTCCTAATCTCCGCGCTGAGCGGACTGCTCATCGTGGCGGTCGTCCATCCGAGGGCCGAGTTGACCCGGGAGGGGCTGGGCAACGGCGTGCTCACGTGGCTGGGGAAACGGTCATACGAGATCTACCTGTGGCACTGGCCGATCTTTGTCTTCACCCGTCCCCAGATCGACGTGCCCTGGGGCGTGTACCCGACGCTGGTACTGCGCCTGACGCTCACGCTCCTGCTGGCCGATCTGTCGTACCGCTACATCGAGCAGCCTATTCGCGACGGGGCGCTCAGCCGGTGGGTCGACGGCCTGCGTGGTCCGGTGACTCGTATCCGCCAGCGACGGAGGCGGGCCACCACCTACACCGTCTTCGCCAGCAGCATTGTCGTCGCCTTGCTTGCTGCCGGTCTGGCCACCGCGACCAGGCCGTTGTCGGCTGTCGAGCGCAGCATCGAGGCCGGGCCGAGCAGCGCCTCCTCTTCGGCCCGATTTAACGCCCTTGCCTCACGCACCCCCGGCGGGACGGCCGGCAAGACCGGCGGCGAGACCGCTACCTCCGCCGGCCCCCCGCCTGTTACAGGACCGCCGCCCGCGCTCCCTCCGGGGACCCCAAAGACGATGACGATCATCGCCGATTCCGTCTTGCTGAGCGCGAGGGAGATGCTCGTTCCTCAGTTCACCGCGGCCGGATGGCAGGTGGACTACCGGGGTCGCCCGGCGATCATGATCAAGGAAGCGGTCAAGGACCTGCAGGCGGCCGGAACACCCGTTGGCTCCGTCGTGGTCATCGGGATTGGTTACAACTCGTTGTGGCAGCGCAACCGGGCCAACTACTCGGCCTGGGCCAACGAGTTCGACGCGGAGGCAGAGAGCCTGATCACGGTCCTCAAGCAGCTGGGGGCAAAGACGCTTGTGTGGGTGACGCTTCGCGAACCCTCGGCTTCGGTGGTGCCACCCCTCGGAAAGGCTCAGTACGACGCCTACGTGTGGTACTTCCCCTATGTCAACGAGCAGCTCCACATCCTGCAGCAGCGGCACCCCGACCTCCTGCTCGCCGACTGGGCTGCCATCTCGAATCGAGCGGGCGTCACCTATGACGCCATTCACCTCAACACGGCGGGTGCTCAGCTAATGATCGACCTGATCCACTCGACGATCGGCGCCTGAGCAGCCGCCTCATTCGGCGCCACTTGGCCAGCGGCGCCCAGGGGAGTTCAGCTGCCCGTGGGCTGGATCCGGAAGATGGGATGATCGGGGGCAATGCGTCGCACGTCCTCTTCCGGCGACGTGGCGCTGACCCCGTCGAAGAACTGACCTACTTCCATTTTCCAGCGCTTCAGATAGGCGCGGAGGATGTCGATTTTCTCCTCGTCGGGCACTTCCACGGCGTCGAGCGGCTCAACCTTCTTCCCGAGGACGAGCTCGCCCTGGCCGCCCGACGCCCGCAGGTTGCGCACCCACTGGGTCTCGCCCCGGGCTGCGACGAGATATCGCGTGCCATCGGTCGTGAGCAGGTTGACCGGCGTGCTGCGCCACTCGCCTGACTTTCTCCCCTTGACCCGGAGAACCCTCGAGCCCCACACGCTGATGCCGAGACGGGTCGCGAGGGCGACTCCCCGGTTGAACACGTTCCTGGTGAACCAGCCTGGCTCTCGGTAGTTCGTCACGGGGCCCATCATGACGCGTCCCTGATCACGCGGCCGGGGTGGGCAGACGGGCAGACTGTCGCCATGCCCCCGAGTGTCGCCGGCCGAGCAGCGGCCGGTGTCGCCGTAGCGGGGCTCGTCGCGCTGGCCCTGTCCTGCTCCAGCACGTCGGGCAAGGCCTCCTCCGGTACGTCCGAGAAGGCGTCGACGACGGCGTCGACGGTCCCTGGAGGGGGTCAGTACAAACCCCAGATCGCACTCTTCGGCGACTCGCTCTCGTGGGAAGCGCAGCCCTACTACACCTCGCTCATACACTCGACCGGTGAGAACGCCCTCACTTACGACAGCGTCGGCGGCACCGCCATCTGCGACTGGCTGCAGAGGATGCGCGAGGTGGAAGCGACCTATCACCCGCACGCAGTGCAGCTTCAATTCAGTGGCAACGCCCTGACGCCGTGCATGAAGGCGTATCCGGACTCGTCGCAGGCCTACTACGACAAGTATCGAGCGGACACCCAGGCCGCGATCGACATCTTCGTTCCCGGTGGCACCCGCATGTTCCTCATCGGTGCCCCCATTTCCCGGGCCCGGCAGTCCGATCCGAACTGGGACCGGCTCAACCGCCAGTACGCGGAGATGGCTGCCGGCGACCCCCAGCATGTGACCTACGTGGACGCCGGCACGGCGGTGGAAGGGCCCGGCCATACCTACGTCGAGACCCTGCCGTGCCTGGCGGTCGAACCCTGCATTGGAGCGGTGGTCGGCGGCGTGCCGTCCAACACGGTCCGTTCTCCTGACGGAGTGCACTTCTGCCCCGCCACGACGGGGAACGAGGAGGGCGTCATTGGGGGGTGCACGGTGTACTCCTCGGGAGCGTTTCGCTACGCCCACGCCATGGTGGAGGCCCTGACCACGGTCCCGCCGTAGGCTCGGGGTGAGTGAAGATCTACGACCTTCAGACGCCTGCTCTCCTGGTCGACGCCGGGGATTTGCAACACAA
>JBPYFF010000296.1:0-3345 GCA_051984455.1 Acidimicrobiales bacterium
GCCGGTTCGCCCGAGGCCGCCTCGATCGCGTCCCAGAGGTCGGTGGTCTCGGTGTTGCCGTGGCGGTGTTCGTCGAGGTAGCCGACGATTCCCTGGCGGAACGGCTCCGGCCCGAGGTACTGCTCCAGCATTCGCAAGACGGCTGCACCCTTTTGATAGGTGAGGATGTCGAACATGGCCTCGGCCTCTTCCGGGCGGCCGACGGGAAACTCCACCGGCCGGGTGTTGCGAAGCCCGTCGGTCACCATGGCGGCGCCTCGTCCGACGCCAAAGGTGACCCAGATCTCCCAGTCGGGCCGAAAGTCGTTGACGCTGGTGAGCTCCATGAACGTGGCGAACGCCTCGTTGAGCCAGATGCCGTTCCACCATTTCATCGTGACGAGGTCGCCGAACCACATGTGCGCGGTTTCGTGGGCGATCACCTCGGCCACCCGCTGGAGCTCGAGTCGAGAAGCGGCCGAGCGGTCAACGAGCAGGGCGCTCTCCCGATACGTCACGCACCCCAGGTTCTCCATGGCGCCAAAGGCAAAATCGGGGATGGCGAGGTGATCGAGCTTGTCGCTCGGGTAGGGGATCTCGAAGTAGCCCTCGAGGAAGCGAAGGGCGGCGACGCCGGCCTCCACCGCGAATCCGGTCAGGTGCAGTTTGCCCGGCGTACAGGCGATGCGCAGCGGAACACCGTTCACCTCCACCGCGTCCGTCAGTTCGAAGGGTCCGACGACGAAGGCGACCAGGTAGGTCGACATGGGCATCGTCTCGGCGAAGGTGACCTGCCGCTTCCCGTTCCCAAGATCGGTGTCCGACGTCACCGCGCCGTTGGAGATTGCCGTCAGGTGGTCATCCACGATGAGCGTGACGGCGAAGACGGCTTTGAAGTCAGGCTCGTCCCAGCAGGGAAAGGCCCGCCGGGCGTCGGTCGCTTCGAACTGGGTGGTGGCGATGACCTGTTCGACTCCGTCCTCATCCTTGAACGTGCTCCGGTAGAACCCGTGCAGCTTGTCGTTGAGGATTCCGGTAAAGGTCAACCGCAACCACCAGATGCCCTGACCGGCGACGCCGCTGAGCGCGATAGTCGCCCGCTCCTCGGCCTCATCCAGCCGGACCGAGCCGGAGAGAGGCGTCCCGTCTTCTGCGTCCATCTCGGCCGAGTGGATGTCGAGCTCGATGGCGTTGAGCACCACTTCCCTCACCGGTTGATGGACCCTGACCCGCACCCGGCATTCGCCCGCGAACGTGCCGTCGGCCAGATCGGGCGTGATGGTCAACTCGTAGTGCTCCGGTTCGACGGTCCGTGGCAGTCGGTCCCTTCCCGGCTCAGGCACGGCCGCACAGCGTATCGTCTGTCGAGAGACACCCGGCCAGCCCCGAGCGCGGTCGAGGAAGGAGGATGTCGCCACGCTTGACTCAACGCAGCGCAGCCGCTGGCAGGAAGACGGTTTCCTTGTTCTGCCCGGATTCGTGTCGACTTCGGCGTGCGATCGGTTGATGGCGCGAGCGGCGGAGCTACTGGAGGAGTTTGATCCCGGGACCCTGTCGGTCTTCTCAACTACCCGCAGTGACACCACCGATGAGTACTTTCTCGAGTCGGGTGACAAGATCCGCTTCTTCCTGGAGGAGGAGGCGGTTGATGCCGATGGGCAGCTGAACCGTCCCAGGGAATTGGCCGTCAACAAGATCGGGCATGGGCAGCACGACCTCGATCCGGTGTTCGATTCATTTTCCCGAACCCCGGACCTGGCTGACCTCGTCTTCGAGCTCGGCTTTGTCGAGCCCCAGCTGCTCCAGTCCATGTACATCTTCAAACAGCCCCGAATCGGCGGCGAGGTGGTCTGCCACCAGGACAGCGCTTTTTTATATACCGAGCCGGAGACGGTGGTCGGTTTCTGGTTTGCCCTGGAGGCGGCATCAGTGGACAACGGTTGCCTCTGGGCTCTGCAGGGCGGACACCATCTCGGGCTGAAGAAGCGGTTCGTTCGGCAGGGCGACCACGTCCGCTTTGAGGTCATCGATCCGAAGCCCTGGCCGGAGCACGACCTCGTTCCCCTCGAAGTGGAAAAGGGAAGCCTGGTGGTGCTGCACGGCCGGCTCCCTCATCGGAGCGGTTCGAATCGTTCGAGCCGCAGCCGCCACGCCTATTCCGTCCATGTCATCGATGGCCGGGCCCACTACCCGGCCGACAACTGGCTGCGGCGCGGCTGCTCCTTGCCCCTCCGGGGCTTTTCGCCGTCGTAGGGTGAGAGTGTGAGCGAGACTCCTACCCGGGAGGCGGTGCAGCAGGCGCCGAAAGTGTTGCTGCACGATCACCTCGACGGTGGTCTCCGGCCGCAAACGGTGATCGAGCTGGCGGATGAGGTCGGCTATGGAGAACTCCCGACCAAGGACCCGGCCTTACTTGCGACCTGGTTCAGCCGGGCCGAGGGCCGAGGTGGATTGGACCTTTACCTCGGCGCCTTCCAGCACACCGTGGCGGTGATGCAGACGCCCGGGGCACTGAGGCGGGTCGCAGCTGAGTGCGCCGAGGACCTGGCAGCCGACGGCGTGGTCTACGGCGAAGTCCGCTTTGCCCCGGAGCTTCACCTCGAGGGCGGCCTGAGCCCGGATGAAGTCGTGAGCGCGGTACTCGAAGGGATCAGTGCGGGCTGCAGTGGCCGCAACATTCGCGTCGGGATTCTGTTGACCGCCATGCGCCACGCGGCGCGCTCGGTCGAGATCGCCGACCTCGCGCTGCGACACCGCGACCATGGCGTGGTCGGTTTTGACATCGCCGGCAGCGAAGCCGGCTATCCGCCCACCCGACACCTCGACGCCTTCCAGCGCATCGCCCAGGGGAATTTTCATATCACCATCCACGCCGGGGAGGCGTTCGGGCTCCCCTCCATATGGGAAGCCGTTCAGATCTGCGGTGCCGAGCGGTTGGGGCACGGCGTCCGCATCGTCGACGACATCACCACCGGACCCGACGGGCAGGTCCGACTGGGGCGTCTGGCTGCGTTTGTTCGTGACCGGCGGGTCGCGCTCGAACTGTGCCCGACGTCGAACGTTCACACCGGCGCGGCGAGATCGATCGCCGAGCACCCGGTAGGACTGTTGAAGCGGCTCCGTTTCCGCGTCACTGTCAACACCGACAACCGGCTGATGAGCGACATCACACTGTCGCGAGAGCTGTCCGGGCTCGTCGAGACGTTCGGCTACGGGTGGGACGACCTCGAGTGGATGACGGTGAACGCCATGAAGAGCGCATTCGCCCCCTTCGACCAGCGCCTGCGGGTCATCAACGAGATCATCAAGCCGGGGTTCGCGTCGTTGAAGTCGGCTGCGCTGGGCACGTCATGGGCGCCGTTGTAG
>JBPYFF010000297.1:0-5982 GCA_051984455.1 Acidimicrobiales bacterium
CCAGTCGAGTACGGCGGGAGTGGGGCCGACCACGTCACCCAGGCGATCATGGTGGAGGAGCTGTCCCGGGCCTGTGCGTCCAGCAGCCTGATGCTGCTGATCTCCAAGCTCGGCATGATCCCGGTCATGAATTGGGGGTCCGAGGACCTGAGGCGCCGTTACCTGCCCCGGGTCGCGTCGGGTGAATCCCAGGCCAGTTACTGCCTTTCCGAGGCCGATGCCGGCTCCGATGTGGCGGGGATGAAGACCCGTGCGGTGCGAGACGGCGACACCTATGTGTTGACAGGAGCCAAGTACTGGATCACCAACGCCGGGATCTCCGACCTGTACACGGTGTTCGCCAAGACCGATCCCGCGGCCGGGCATCGAGGCATCACCTGCTTTCTGGTCGAGCGAGACTGGGGGATCGAGATCGGCAAGATCGAGAAGAAGATGGGGGTCCGCGGCAGCCCGACCGGCGAGGTCATCATGGACGAGGTGAGGGTCCCGGCGGCCAACCGGGTCGGTCCCGAGGGCGACGGATTTCGGATCGCAATGGCGACATTGGACCGAAGCCGGCCAACCATCGGAGCGCAGGCGGTCGGTATTGCCCAGGCCGCCATCGACTATGCCAGCGGATATGCCAAGCAGCGGCGGGCATTCGGGCGGCCTATCTCGGAGCTGCAGGGCTTGCAGTTCATGCTGGCCGACATGGCCATGAAGACTGAAGCAGCGCGGGGCCTGGTCTACCGCGCCTGTGCCCTGATTGACGAGGGCGACCCGCGGGGCGAGCTGAACTCGGTTGGCGCGATGGCGAAGTGCTTTGCCGCTGACGTCGCCATGGAGGTCACCACCAATGGCGTGCAGTTGCTGGGCGGCTACGGCTACACCAAGGACTTTCCCATGGAGCGCTACATGCGCGACGCCAAGATCACCCAGATCTACGAAGGGACCAACCAGGTCCAGCGCGTCGTGATCGCCAAGAACCTCCTGGGGTGAGCGGGCTCAAGCGTCCCGCGTCATGGTGCGCCAGGCGCCGACTCCGATTGCGACGATTCCCCAGACCACGACCACGGCGACGGCCGCCCCGGGCGCGATGGTTCGAACGCTCCTTCCGAAGTCGCCCCGCTGGAGCAGAGCCAGCGGCTCCAGCCGCTGGAGGGCGACTGTGGGGAACAGCTGTCGCAGCCAGGTGAACCCACTGAGATTCACCAGGATGGGCGTGACGATGAGGTCGACCGCAACCAGGATGCTGATGGTGGTCGAGCGGGATCCGACCAGCGAGCCCAGACCGAGGCCAAGCAAAAACATCAGCGTCGCGCCCAGCTCGACCCAGAGCCCCGCCGTGATCATCAGCCCGACCCCGGGGGTGTCAAGTCCGCCAGCAAAGACCACCGCGCCAACACAAATGATCAGATAGGCAATGGCGATCAGAGGCCACAGCACGATGAGGCCACCGGGTATGCGGGCCAGGAAGAGGGCGAGGCGGGATCGGCCGGTGACGACCAGGTTCCGGAACATGCCGGCCCCGAGATCTCCGGCCCCGGCCGTGGCGCCGATCAAGATGGCGGCGATCGCGCCGATCCGGATGAGCACCTCGGAGAGGTTATGGAAGTGGTTGAAGCCCCCTGCCGGCGGATGCCGGGTGGCGTCCGAGGCATGGAGCGCCAGCAGGATGATGTAGGTGAGCACGACCGCACCGATGGTCAACAGGGCAGAGGCGATCATCAGGCCTGTTCGCCTGGTGAGCTTGATCCGCTCTGCCCGGATCAGATGTTCATCGGGCCACCACCCCGCGCCGGTGGAGGAAGGCCGGTCGATAGTGACGGTGTCGGTACCAGTGGCGATCATGCTGCCCCTCCAAGTCGGGAAGTGACTTCCAGGAATCGCGTCTCGAGCGAGGCGCGCGACACGTCCAGCCGGAACACGTCTATCCCGGCCTCCACCAGGGTTCGGTTCAATTCCGCGGCCAGCCGATTGCCGTCTGCCTGGTCTCGAAGCGTGAGCTCCAGCCCGTCGCCCGTCTCGGTGATGCGATCGATGTCCGGATAGCGCTGGAGAAGTTGATGGGCCCGGGCACCCTGGGCGCAGCCGATCTCGATCACTCGCTGGCCAGTGGCGGTTAGTTCCGCAATCGAGCCCTGTGCCACGATCCTGCCGCTGTCGACGATGGCGGCGGCGTCGCACGTCTTCTCGACTTCGTCGAGGAGATGAGATGAGAGCACCACGGTCCGTCCTTCGTCGACGAAGCTCCGGATCGCCTGGCGAATCTCGAGCATGCCGGCCGGGTCGAGGCCATTCATGGGCTCGTCCAGCAGCAGGAGCTCGGGGTCACCCAGCAGACAGGCCGCGATCCCGAGTCGCTGACGCATGCCGAGCGAGTACTTGCCCGCCCGATCGTTGGCCCGTTCCGAGAGTCCCACCCGGGCCAGGCAGTCGTCGATGCGGGCCTCGGCCGCTCGTCCCCGTGCGGCCGCGATCACCCAGAGGTTTTCCCGTCCAGTGAGAAAGTCGTGGAAGAGTGGCTCTTCCACGATGGCTCCCACCCGCGCCAGGGCGTCCTCCCGCTCCGCTGGTATCACTCGACCGAGCAGTGACATGGTCCCGGCGGAAGCCCTGGTCAACCCAAGGAGCATTCTGATCAAGGTCGTCTTCCCCGCCCCGTTTGGTCCCAGGTACCCGAACGCACTGCCCCTGGGGACCTTAAGGTCAACCTGATCGACCACCGTCCGGTCACCGAAGCGTTTGGTGAGGCCAGAGGTCTCGACGGCGTACTCCGTGGACCATTCCTTGACGGCTATGACCTGGTGCTCCATGAAAAGCCTCCGCTCGGGGACGGTGGGGGACCGCGGGACCGCTGAGATCATTGTTCAGTACCCACTGTTCCCCAGCATCCCCCCACAGGAGGAACTTGAGTACTACTCCGGATGTACCCCCCGGCGCGCGAAAGTGGTCCGCCGCCCGCAGTTGCACCCCCATGGTGCCGTGCCCTAGAAGGATGACATGCCGGTGCGGTTTTCGGTCTCGAGTTCCCTCGAGATCGCGGCCGATATCGACGGTCGGTGGGACGGGCCGCCGGTGGTGCTTCTGCACGGAGGGGGCCAAACCAGGCATGCGTGGGGCGGCACGACACGGGCGCTCGGCGACGCCGGCTTCCTGGCCATCACCCTTGATCTCCGGGGTCACGGCGACAGCGACTGGGCACCGGACGGCGATTACTCCATGGGCTCTTATGTCCGGGACCTGAGGGCGGTGCTGGCCGACCTTCAACGTCCCGCTGCCCTGGTCGGGGCCTCGCTGGGAGGACTGGCGGCCCTCCTGGTCGCCGGCGAAGCGCCGGAGGTGGGGTGCACCGCAGTGGTCCTGGTCGACATCACGCCTCGCATGGATCCCGACGGGCGGGAAAAGATCGCCGGCTTCATGCGCAGCCGGCCCGACGGCTTCGCTTCGGTCGAGGAGGCAGCCGATGCCGTGGCCGCCTTCCTGCCTCACCGCCCCCGCCCTTCAGACGTGAGCGGTCTGGCGAAGAACCTCCGGCTGGAGCCCGACGGTCGGTACCACTGGCACTGGGATCCCGCCTTCATGGACGCGAGCCGGCTCGGCCAGGACGTCGAGCGACCGGAACGTTTCGAGCATGCGGCCGCTGCCGTCACTGCGCCGATGCTGCTCGTCCGGGGCGGCATCAGCGAGATCGTCAGTGAGGACGGGGTTCGTGCCTTTCGGCGGGTCGCTCCCAGCGCCGAGTACGTGGATGTTCCCAACGCCAGTCATATGGTCGCAGGCGATCGAAATGACATCTTCACAGCTGTGGTGGTCGAGTTTCTCAGCCGAAGGCTCGGCTCGACCCGTTACCGCTAGCTCGCCCAGGCGTGGCAGAGTGGATGCATGGTGTCAGACGAGGAGCGCAAGGAACGGCTGGATGCGCTCACCGAGCTCATCGAACTAATTCGCCCCGCTGTCCAGCAGGATGGGGGAGACCTGACCCTGATCAGCGCCGACGCGGAGACGGGCGTCGTCGAAGTCCAGCTCCAGGGCTCGTGCAGTTCCTGCGCCATCAGTGCGACGACTCTGCAGGCAGGTATCAGCCGGATTCTCCAGGATCGGCTGCCCTGGGTCACCGAAGTGGTCGGCGACGTGGACGATGACCTTGACTTCGAGACCAGCTCCGCCATGGGCCGGGGGGCGTACGTACCGAAGTACTGAGACGTACTAAGGCGTCCCGCTGCCGGCGCCGGCGGCGCCGCCGGACAGTCCGCTCAACTCGTCCAGGACGGAGCCGTTGCCGGGAATCTGCCACTGCTGCGTACCGATCGAGTCGAACGCCACCCGTTGATCCCGATCGATGACGAACACCGCCGGCCGTTGCCCCAAGCTCGACATCCGGCTGATGACGTCGTAGGCATCGAAGACGCTGTGGTCGGCGTCGGCCAGGATCGGATAGGGATAGGGATTCTCACGGGTGAACTTGGCGATGCCCTCTGGCTGGTCGGGGGCGACGGCCACGACCTGGGCGCCGCGGGCCTGGAACTGCTCGATGTCTTGCCGCAACTGCGACAAGTGCCGTTTGCAGAATGGTCAGCTGAAGCCGCGCAGAAAGACGAGGACGACCGGTCCCTGGGTCAACAGTTCCGACAGCCGGTATCGGGTACCGGCGGCATCGGGAAGCTCAAAGTCCGGCGCAGCTGAGCCGACCCCTGCGGTGCGACTGTGAGTGGCCACGGCCGGGACGTTAGCGTGTGAGGGGAGGGTCGCACATGGGACACCCTGATGGCGGGCGCTACATCATTTACGGCGCAGGCGCCATTGGCGGGGCCATCGGGGGCCGCCTCTTCCAGCACGGTTATGACGTCACGCTGGTGGCTCGGGGCGCTCAGTACGCGGCTGTGCGCGACCGCGGCCTCGAACTGGTCTCTGGAGGCGAAAGGACTCACCTGGCGGTTCCGGTCGTCGACTCGGCGGCACGCGCCGTGCCGGGAGCCGGCGATGTGGTGATCCTCACCACGAAAAGTCAGGACACGGCCCGGGCCCTCAGCGAGCTGGCCGCCGTCGCCGATGCCGACGTCGTCGTGGTGTGCGGCCAAAACGGCGTGGACAATGAACGGCAGGCGTTGCGTCTCTTTCGCCGCGTGTACGCGATGTGCGTGATGCTTCCGGCCACGCATCTGGAGCTAGGCGTGGTGGAAGTCGGCTGGGCCCCGGCGACGGGAATTCTCGACCTCGGGCGCTACCCAGCCGGGATGGACGGCACCGCCGAGCGGATAGCCCGCGCTCTTGAGACGTCGACCTTTCTGTCCCGTCCGGACCCATCCATTATGCGGCGCAAGCACCAAAAGCTCCTCCTCAACCTCGGCAACTCGCTGGACGCAGCGTGCGGGCCGGCCGGTCGCGCCAGCGAGCTCTACGGACGGGCCAAGGCCGAGGGCGAGGCGTGCTACCGGGCGGCCGGCATCGACTTCGCGTCAGACGAGGAGGACAAGGCCCGCCGGACCGAACTGCGGACCCGCGCCGCGGGAGCAGCAAAGCCCAGTGGCATTCGGGGCAGCTCTTCGTGGCAGAGCCTCGCACGGGCCACCGGCACCATCGAAGCTGACTACCTCAATGGGGAGATCGTCCTGCTCGGGCGCCAGCACGGCGTGGCCACGCCCGTCAACGAGCTCCTGCAACGGGTCGCCAATCGCATGGCCCGGGAGCGGATGGCCCCCGGTTCCTACACGGTCGAGGACCTGTTGGCTCAGCTCGGCTGACGTCACCCGGGCCCGAGGGCCCGAGGGCCCGATGGCCGCCCGACCCCCGGGCCCGAGGCCCGCCTGACCCGCCTGCCCCGCCTGGTCCGACCCCGCCCGACCCGCCCCCACCGCGCGCCACCGGCCTCACCGGCTCAGTCGAAGATGGGCTTGCGCGTCCGGCTGCGCTTCAACTCGAAGAAGCCGGCGGTCCCGAGCATGAGAAGGAATCCGTCCCACAGCCGCCCCGCCGCGTCACCCCGCGGGATCGGTGAGACGA
>JBPYFF010000298.1:0-4675 GCA_051984455.1 Acidimicrobiales bacterium
AGGGGAGCAGCTCTCGAACGGGAACGGGCTGCGGCCGCGCAGTCGCCTCGATGGCCTCAGCCGGCGTGACCGCCAGCGGCGTTGCCATGGTTATTGGGTCTCCTTTGGGATCGAGCGTCCCACTCGGTGTCCAGGCCGCAAGGACGAGGTCTGACTCTGCGGACTCCCTGGAGAGACCCGCTCACAGCGACGCGATCGTGCCGGACTCCCACCGGCTTCCCGTACCCTTGAGACGGCAGGTGAATGCTAGCAATCGGCGGGGACGGCAGCCAAGGCCATCTGTGCCACCCGGCTACGACAAGCGCCAGGCAGTAGGGGAGCGCAGTTAGCCTTCCCGGCCATGCCTGTGCAGTCTGGCGAGCCCATCGGTCCCTTTCCCGCGGACGCGGATCCGGTCGAGTACGACAAGCTCCGGCGGCGGGTGCTGTGGACCATGCCGAGCGGGCTGTACCTGGTCGGGTCCCGGTCGGGCGACGAGCGCAATCTCATGACTCTGAACTGGGCGACGCAAGTGAGCTTCGAGCCCAAGCTGGTCGGCGTCAGCGTCGAGCAAACGGCCGTCACCCACCGATTGATCAGCGAGGGCCGCGCCTTCAGCCTGTGCCTCATCGACCGCGAGGACCGTGCCATCGTCCGGAAGTTCGCCAAGCCGGCCGAGGCAGACCTGGCCGCCGGGACCCTCAACGGCTTTGCCTTCCGCGACGGCAACGTCACGGGCGTGCCCGTCCTCAGTCAGGCCGTGGCGTGGCTGGAATGCCGGGTGCAGAACGAGGTGCCATGCGGGCATCACACCCTCTTCGTGGGCGAGATCGTCGACTGCGGATTTGAAAGGTCGGAGGAGACGCCTGTCCTCCGGATGGAAGACACCCGCATGAACTACGGGGGGTAGGGGTCGGCCCCGAACGGCACCCACCGCCCACCGGTAAGAAAGCCGGCCATGTCTGGGATGAGCGGTGGCGGCAAAGTAGACTGTCGCTCGCCGGAGGGGGCGGCGCTGCCCATCGACGGTGGAGGTGTCCGGAGGAGGGGCGTTGGCTCTGCCAACTTACGTTCAAACTGATCGTGGTCGGCTCAAGGAAGCCGCCGACAGCTACGCCCTCACCCACGACCCGGCGCTGCGGGGAGAGCTGCTTTCTGCCTACCAGGGGCTTGCCTATTCGCTGGCGGCCCGCTTTAGCAGGCGAGGCGAAGACCTTGACGACCTCAAACAGGTCGCGCTGATCGGCTTGCTCCATGCCATCGACCGCTTTGATCCCGCCAGGGGCACCGAGGTCACCACGTTTGCGACCGCGACCATCCAGGGCGAACTGAAGCGCTACTTGCGGGACCGGGGCTGGTCGGTACGAGTGCCACGGCGGGTTCACGACCTTCACCTGCGAGCCCACCACGCCATCGATGAGCTCACCCAGGAACGGGGGAGGTCGCCGACCATGACCGAGGTGGCGCAGCGAGTGGGGGTCTCGGTCGAGGACGTGCTCGAGGCGATTGAGGCGGGCGGACTCCGCCAGAACGCGTCGCTCGAAGATGCGGGAGCGGTGGACGACGACCGGTCGACCCTCCTCGGCGTGGGCGACGACGCCCTGGCCGACGTGGATCATCGTCTGGCACTTCTCCCGCTGATCTCGCGGTTGTCCGAGCGCGAGCAGGCGATCCTTCGGCTCCGATTCGTCAGCGGCTGCAGCCAGACAGAGATCGCATCCCGGGTCGGCATCAGCCAGATGCAGGTGTCCCGGCTGCTGAGTCGAAGCTTGTCGCAGCTTCGGGGCTTGGCGGCCCAGCAGTAGGCCTGGACGGTTCCCCGACGCGAGGTACCTTGCTCGGGTGAAACCTCCGGATCAACGAAGCTCGACCACTTGGCGCAACCTGCCCTGATCACGGAGGGCCACGCGCTGGCCAGGCTGCTGGACCGGATCGGCGACGTCGACCGCTATGCGCTGGACACCGAGTTTCACCGAGAGCGGACCTACTGGCCCCACCTGGCCCTGGTTCAACTGGCATGGCCACAGGGCCCGGGCGAGCCGTCGGCGGTCGCACTCATCGACCCGTTGAGCGTCGACATCCGGCCCCTCTCCGAACTGCTTTCCACGACCGCGACCATGGTTGCCCATGCGGCCGAGCAGGACCTCGAGGTACTGGATCGAGCCTGCGGCCAGGTTCCTCACCGGCTGTTCGACACCCAGGTGGCGGCCGGGTTCCTTGGTCACGGCTCGGCGTCGCTCTCCGCCGTGACCTCACAGTTCCTCCGGGTCAGGCTGCGCAAGGGCGACCGGCTGACCGACTGGAACAACCGGCCGCTGACCGAAGGGCAGCTGAGCTACGCCGTCGCCGACGTCGCCCATCTTCTCGACCTCGCCGACGTCCTGATAGCCGCCCTCAGGGAAATGGGCCGGCTGGCATGGGCAGAGGAGGAATGTGAGGCGCTCCGCCGTCGCCCGGCCGGACCGGTCGAGCCCGAGCGGGCGTGGTGGAAGCTCCGGGACGCTCGCCAGCTCCGCGGCAGCGCCAGGGGCGTTGCCCAGGAGGTCGCCGCCTGGCGGGAGTGGCGGGCCCGGGAGACCGATCAACCGGCCCGGTTCGTCCTGCCGGACCTGGCCGTCCAGGCGATCGCTCACGGCCAGCCCACGACCGTCGCCGCCTTGCGGCAGATGCGGGGTCTGGACAGTCGCCACCTCCGCGGCGGGGTCCCCGCCCAGATCCTGGGCGCCATCCGGAGCGGTCAAGGCCTCCCCGAAGAGGCCCTGCAGTTGCCGCCGGCCGAAGAGGTCGACCGGGACTTGCGCCCGGCCGTGGCGCTGGGGGCGGCGTGGGTCGCCCAGCTGGCCCGGGACTGGCGTATCGACGCCGCTCTGCTGGCCACCCGGGCGGACCTGGTCAGTTACCTGAGAGGCGATAAGACGTCACGACTCTGCGAGGGATGGCGAGCGGCGCTGCTCGGTCAGCCGCTGGGCAGGCTGATGGGTGGGGAGGCGGCGCTCGCGTTCAACGGAGGTGGTCGTCTGATCCTCGAGGCCCGATCGCATCGGCCCATCGACCCGACGGACTGAGACGGGCCAACCGCCTCACTCCTCCGGCGCGGGCCGGGGCCGAAGGTCGATCCTGAGGGTGAGAATCCCATCCTCGAGATGGGCTGCGGCATCACCGATCATGGCGTAGTCCATGTAGTCGATGCGGGCTTGATCCATGAAGCGCTTGCGCTCCTGGCCCTCGAGAGGCGGAAGGCCCCGCTGGCGGACGGCTCTGGCCCGTGCCCGGAACCGGTCGATCATGGCGTCGATGTCGATATCGTCGGCCACCGGGGCGAGGCTATCGCTCCGCCCAAGGTGCCGAGCGGCGATACACTTTCCGAGAAAGTCCAGGCACGTCTCACACCCGGGAGTTCCACGTGAAAAAGGGACGGCACCGGCGCTTCGAAGAAGCGCGCGCCCTGAAGCGGTCGACGGAAGTCACGGTTGAGCGCTGCCCAGAATGCGGCGCCGGGCCAGACGACGATCACGCGTCGTGGTGTTTGGCCGCGGAGGACGCTGAGGACGACGAGTACGGCGGCTACGACGACCGGGAAGCCGGACAGGCTCCCAACTAAAGGAAGGCCCGGGCGTGGGCCAGGGCCAGTTCCGCCAGTGGTCCCTCGGCCCGAAGATCGGGTGTCTCGAACACCGTCGCTCGCTGGACCGCCCGCCGGCACCATTGGCCGGCCGGGCCGCTCAGCCGATCGGTGGCGCCGGGCGGACCAAACGTCCACAGCTCGTTGCCGGCCGTGGCGCGTGGCGGCGGGGTCAGCTCGACTCGCAAGCTCCGCCCTTCGGGCGGGGTAACGCCGGCGACCGTGAACGCGTAGGGCAGGGCGCTGGTGGCGATCCACGCCACGTGACGGAGCCGGGAGGTGTCGACGCCAGGGCAACCGACAGCCGCCCTGATGTCGAGCCCGTGGGCCCAGTGCTCCATCAACCTGGCGGTGACAAACGCCCGCCAGCTCATGCCCAGTCCCCATGGCACTCGTACGGCCACGTCCGCTGCGGCCAGAGCCTGCCGGTTGGCTGCCGCCGCGTCGCGCCACCAGTCCAGGAGCTCCGAGGGCGCCAGGTCCCGGGACCGAGCCGCACCGGCGTCGATCATCGCCTGTCCGTCGCCGCCGTAGCGGGCGATCTCCGCATCCAGGCTGGCTGGCCCGCCGGTGGCGGTGTCGCGGGCGAGCTCTTCGGTGTGGGCCAGATGGGCGACTTGATCGCGCACCTGCCAGCCGGCGGCCGGAGTCGGGCACGACCAGTCATCGTCGTCGAGCTGGCGGAGCAGACGGTACAGATCGGTCTGCTCGGCGGTGAGGTCCTCGAGGACGCTGCGGTCAGCGGTCGCCGTCATCAGGCGCGATCGTGGCGGCTGGTGTCCTTCGGCGCAGCACCGGATGAGGGAGCGGGACACCGTCGCCGCGCTCCAGGTAGGCGGCGAGCATGCCGTACACCAGGGGTCCGACCAGGGCGACCAGTTCGTCGCGCATGTGCCGGTAGACCGGTTGGCTGCCGCCGAACGCCTCCGGAGCCTCGGTACACCACCAGTGGAACTCCGAGCCGCCGGCGCCCCAGTGCCTGCGATCCCACTGGGTGACTCTCGAGGTGACGTGTCCGGAGTCTTCGGTCGCGTCCTCTCTGCGAAGCGGCAGCTGCCAGCACACGTCGGGCTT
>JBPYFF010000299.1:0-3533 GCA_051984455.1 Acidimicrobiales bacterium
TGGTCTTCGGCATTGAGAAGATGCCGAAGGGGGTCATCCGCTCCAGCTTCTTTGCACCGTGGCAGGAAAAAGCCGGCCTTACGCCCGCGCCAGCGTATTTTGCCCTTCGGGCCCAGCGGCTGATGGCCGACAGCAGGGTGACCAAACAGCATCTAGCCGATGTCGTGGTCAAGAATCGGGCCAACGGCGTGCACAACCCCGATGCGATGTTCCGGGCTTCCGTGACCGCGCCCGAGGTCCTCGCCTCCCGGGTGGTCTGCGAGCCGCTCCATCTCTGGATGCTGTGCTCACCCAATGAGGGAGCCGCCGCGGTCGTCCTGCGGGCCGGCGACGGCGGCGTGCAACTCCGGGCTGCGGTCCTGCGGAGCCATCTTCCCGGCTATGTCCTCAATGAAGGAACGCCGATGTGCGGCTTGTTGGGCGCAGCACCGGAGAGTCCGTCGACTATGGCCGCCAGGGCGGCCTACGAACAGTCGGCGCTCGGGCCAGACGATCTCAACGTCGTCGAGTGCCAGGACACCGACGCCGCTCGAGAGCTGCTGGCGTACGAGGAGTTGCTGCTGTGCCAGCCCGGTGATTGCGTCAAGCTGCTCGAATCCGGCGAGACCAAGCTGGGTGGCCGCCTCCCCGTCAATCCGAGCGGCGGCTTATTGTCGAAAGGTGAGCCGCTCGGGGCGTCGGCACTCGGCCAAGTCGCGGAGCTGGCCCGTCAGCTGCGTGGCCAGTGCGGTCCTCGGCAAGTAAACGGGGCCCGGGTGGCATTGGCGCACACGATCGGGCGAGGGGCGAACGCCAGCGCCGTCGTTCTCTCCCGCTGAGCAGAGGGGGCAGTTTGGAAAGGGTGAGGCTCGGAGTCGTCGGTGCCGGCAACATCAGCCAGCTCAACGTTCCCGGATATCTGGACCATCCGCGGTGCGACGTGATTGCACTCTGCGACCCCCGGCTCGAGCAGGCAGAGGTCAAGGCGGCAGCATGGGGGATTCCACGGGTATACGGCTCGCTCGATGATCTGCTTGAGGATAAAGATGTCGACGCGGTCGAGATCCTGAGCCCGACGTACTTGCACGCCGAGCACGTGGTCGCGGCTGCTCGGGCGGGCAAGCACGTGTCCTGCCAGAAGCCGATCGCCAACTCGGTCGCCGACGGCCGCAAGATGATGTCGGCCTGCTCACAGGCGGGCGTCACCTTCCGGATCACGGAGAACTGTTGTCACTATCCCCCGCTCGAGCGGGCGAGACAGCTGCTCCGGGAGGGGACGATCGGCACCCCGACGGTGATCCGCATCAAGACGGTCGTGGGAAATACCGACTCGGAGTTCCAGGCCAACCTTGATCCCGACGGGTACACCTGGAGATTCGATGGGCACAGTCCGGGCGGGCACCTGTTTGACGATGTGGTGCACAAGTATGCGATGGCCCTGTGGCTCGTCGACGACAACGTCCGCAGCGTTCAGGCCGTTGTCAGGAAGGGCCGGCTGTTCTTCGAGGAACCCATGGTTGCGATTTTCGAGTATGGCCGGGACAACCTGCTCGGGATGATGGAGGTGTCGCACGCCCCCGGCATGTTCATTCCCAGTGACTGGTACGGAGCAGACGAGTTCTTCGAGATCCAGGGCACCTCCGGCTTTGTGTGGGTGACGCGATTGTCGGGTCGACTGCATGACCTCCCGCCGGTGGTGGTGCGCAATGGCGCCACCACAACCAGGATCGAGGATGTCGACTGCAAGTACGAGACCAGCTTCCGGCGGGCCTCAGGCGCGTTTGTCGATGCTCTGCTTTCCGGCACCCAGCCGGAAATGACGCCTGACACAGCCATCAAGGTGCTTCAGCTCGCCTTCGCCGTCTATCAATCTTCGAATGAGCGCCGTCCGGTCGATCCAGCGACGATCGAAGGCTCGGTGTCACCCCCGTGGTGGCCCAAGGGCCAGGAGGAGTTGATCGACGACGCGGCCGCTCTTGGCCTCCTGCCGGAAGGAGTCTCGGCCGAAGAGGTCAAGGCCCTTGTTCGCGATCAGGGCCCCGGGTGATCAGGGATCACTTGCGGTTCCATGGATGACCGACTCGTTCCGCGGCTCCCGCGAAGAACCCCAAAACCTGCTCTGGTTTTCCGCCCAAACCTAGGTAGATCGTAATATGGCCGACCGGGGCGTGAGCACCTCTCCTGTGACGCAGTCGGTCCGGAGGTAGACCGGCACGAACAGGCGGTGGGTGAACTTCCACTCGCCGCCGAACTTGGCGACATCGTCGTAGTAGATCCCGTACAGCTCGTGGTTCCTGGGTGTCCCGGCCTCGCCGAGTGTGCTGTCAGCATGGGCCTCGCCTCGCGAGAGTTCGTAGACAGTCGTCGTTGCCTGGGCCTGCCCGGTCCCCACCAGGCGGATCACCGGCGGTTGGGCGGTCAGGATGAGGAGGTCATTGCCGCTCGTCTGGACAAGGAAGTCCCGGAACGCTTGGGCACCCTCGAACCGCAACCCCAGCGCCGGGCTCTCCCAGATCGCATCGGGAGCGAACATCGACCGGGTCTGGTCCCAGTGCGCCCGAGTAACCGAGTCCGAGTAGCGATTGATCAGGGCGGCGATGGCCAGATGCTCGATCCATTCCCCGCCTCCTGACACCGTCACAGGCATCGGCACTCCTCACGCACCTCCGGGGCGTCCCGCAGTCTTGATTTCGCCTGCGGCCTTTTCGCCGACGCGGGTGGTCGGAAGACTGGCCAACAGCTGACTCGTCTCCTGGCCGACCCGGTCGCCCTCGGGCACCACCCTACGGCCTTACCAGCCCCTGTGCCCTTGCAGCGGCGCGATCGGTCTTAGCGGGGGAGTTGTCGCCAGATGGCAAAAGTTTGTCACCAAACGTCAAGACCGCCAACTGTCGTGGACCTCACAATGATGCTAGTGGCAGGTAGGAATTCCCAGAGACGACTTCCGCGTCCAGCGCAAGGAGAAAGCGACGACTCGATGAGTATCCAGACGGAACAGGAGGCTCTCACCGTCCGGAAGGTCGCCAGGCGTCGAGCCATCGAGCTTTACCGGACGACCAGGTTCAGTGTTGGCGGGATCGCCCATGATGCTGGAGTCTCCCGGATGACGTTGTACCGCTGGATGCGCGAAGAAGGCATACCTCTCGGACGGGACGCCAACAACCAGGCTAGCCGGGCGCGGGAAGATCCCGCCCGGATCAGCCCCGAGTTGCTTGGGACCCATTCGTACACCCCGCCGCTGGGCGCAAACCGGCTTGCCGATGTCATCGACGAACTTCGGCGGCAGCAGATCCTCCTGGTCCGACAGGTAGCTCAACTTGGGGGCCTGATCGAAGCGCTCGTTGCAGCAGCGCCCCAAGGTGCCTGAACTGCCGACCTGCACGCCTGACTGCCGACCAGCGGGCGGGGCTGGTCGAATGTCGTCCACCGCTGGCGTGTGCACAGCGTTTCTGGAGGGGTAGATGGGGACCCCGAGCGCCGAGGAGGCGGCGGCACGCCTAACTGCGTTCTGCGCCCGGGACCCACTCCTCATGATCGGTTTGTACCCGCGTCGC
>JBPYFF010000300.1:0-2702 GCA_051984455.1 Acidimicrobiales bacterium
GCCGGCATCATTGCCTTGGTACCGATCACCCCCGGCGGTCTGGGCATCGTGGAAGCGAGCTTGAGCGGGCTGCTGATCCTCGCCGGTGTACCGGGGGGTAAAGCGTTTGTGGCTACTCTGGCCTACCGGTTGGCCTCCTACTGGCTGCCACTGCTGGCCGGTCTCGTGGCCTATGTCCTGTTCCGCCGCCGCAACCGTTCGGCTGGCTCTGCGCATCGACGATCACCCACAGAGACTCATGGGGACTGAGGTTAGCGAACTCGCGCCGGCCGCTCGCCCTGTGGTCGTCGAACCGCTCCCGGCCGTGCCCAACGTGCGTCGACCAGCTGACGTGCTGGGGTTGAGCCTGGCCTTGGCCGTGCTGGTCGTGGGCCTGCTCATGGCGACCCTGGCGCACCGAGGGGTGCGCAGCACCGAGCGCGGCCTCCTGGACACCATCGTGACTTTGCCGGCGTCGCTCCGGGACTCGCTGACCGCGGCGGCGCAACTGATTGCGGTGGTCATGCCGGCCGCGATCGTGGTTGCCCTGGCAGTCCGTCGCCGATGGGCGGCGGCCGGCCAGGTGGTCGTGGCCGGTGTGGTCGCCACGCTCGCGGGTGTGGTCATCTCGCGTATCGCGCTGGGGAACTCGCACCCCTCCACCTGGCACGAACTGTTGACGGGACGGGACGGGCTCGTGGCGGTCACCTTGCCGCCCGTCGCGTGGCTGGCAGGAACGACGGCCGTCGTGGCTGTGGCTGGAGCGGAGTTGTCGCGGCGCTGGCGGCGGGGATTGTGGTGGCTCACCGGCATCGCGGCGGTGGTTGAGGTGATCGTGGGCGGCTTTCTTCCTGTCGACGCCATAGTCGCGGCCGCGCTCGGTGTCACGGTCGGCACCTCGATACTGCTCATCTTCGGCCAGCCCCCTCGCCGCCCGAGCGCCGACCAGGTGGCGGCCGCCCTCCAGGAATGCGGGGTGGACGTGGCCACACTCAAACAGCTGCCACCGATCGACGAGGGTCCGGACTTGTTCGCCGCGACGACACCGGAGGGGACCTGGCTGACCGTGCAGGTGTACGCCGCCGATGACCGCGATCGCGACCGGCTGGCCCGACTCACCCGCTGGCTGCTCGTCCGCGATCCCCAGGACGACCGGGCCGGTACCACCGTAGAGTCGGCGGCCGAGCACGAGATGCTGGCCATGGTGGCGGCAGCACGAGCGGGAGCCCGCGTGCCCGAAGCGGTCGTCGCTTACCCCGTCGCCAGCGGCCCGGGGCCCTCGGGGGCTCTGGTGGCCTGGATGGACGTGGGCGGCCAACGCTTGGACCTCGTCTCGCCGGAAGACCTCAGCGAGGCGACGCTCGCCGATCTGTGGCAAAGCGTCTCCCGCCTTCAGCAGCATCGTCTCGCCCACCGCCGACTCCGCCCGGACAACATCACCGTCGATCGGCCTGATCGAGCCTGGCTCACCGGATTCGTGCTGGCAGAACTGGGCGCCACGGACCGCCAGCTCGCCACCGATGTCGCCGAGCTGATCACGTCCCTGGCCGTCCAGATCGGGGTGAATCGAACGGTGGCTTCCGCCGTGAGCGGCTTGGGCGCCCCGGCCGTGACCGCCGTCGCCACCGACCTGCAGCCCCTGGCCGTCTCCGGCCCGACGCGGGCGGCGGTCCGGGACTATGACCGGGCGCGGTCCGCCGCGCTGGCTGCTGGCAAGGGGAGTCGGCGGTTGCGGCCGGGGGGGCGCCCCAGCGTCTACGCCGACCTGAGGACGGCGGTTGCGCAGAGCACGGGAGAGCCGGCCGCCAAGCCCGAGGAGTTGGCTCGCTTCACCTGGAAAAAGGCGCTCACACTGCTGGGTGCGTTTGCCGTCATCTACCTCCTCTTGCCCCAGCTCGCCAACGCCGGCGCCGCCGTCCGCGCCCTCCAGCACGCCCACTGGTGGTGGGTGCTGGCTGCTGTGCCGGCCGTGTTTGTCGCACAAGCCTTCTCCACCCTGCTTCAGCTGGGTGCCATCCCCGCCGACCTGCCCTTCGCGCCCACCTACCTCGTGTCCTTCGGGGGGTCGTTCCTCAACCGGGTCACCCCCAACAACGTGGGCGGCATGGCCCTCAGCTTCCGGTACCAGCAAAAGGCCGGTGTCGAAAGCGGCGCCGCCAGCGCATCGGTTGGCCTGCAAACCGTCATCGCCATGGCCGCAAGCCTGCTGCTCCTCGCCGTCTTCTTCGCCCGGACCGGTCGAAACACTTCCGTGCACTTCAGCTTTCACGTCCACCAGTGGGTGCTGGTGCTCATCACCGCAGCTCTGGTCGGATGCGCCCTGTTCCTGCTTACCCCCCGAGGTCGTCGTTTCTTTCACGACAGAATCTGGGCGTTCGTCCGCTCGGCCGGCAACGCCATCACCGATGTCGCCAAGAGCCCCCGGCATCTAGCGCTCATGGGGGTGGGAGCCCTGGGCGGCCCACTGGTGCAAGCCGTGGCGCTGTGGCTGTGCGTGCACGCTCTCGGCGGCCAACTCCCATTCGTTCAGGTAGGGGCGGTCTACCTGGGCGGCCACCTCGTCGCCAGCGCCGCTCCCGTGCCCGGTGGCCTCGGCGCTCTGGAGGCTGCCCTGATCGCCGGGCTCTCGGCCCTCGGAATGCCGGTTGGGGCGGCCGCATCCGCGGTACTCATCTACCGGCTGCTCACCTACTGGCTCACCATCCCGGTCGGATGGGTCAGTC
>JBPYFF010000301.1:0-3245 GCA_051984455.1 Acidimicrobiales bacterium
AACCCGACGCGGTCGTAGCCAAGGGTGACCTGACCACATCCGGCACCGACGAGGAGTACGACGCGTTCCTGGACTGCTACCGGCCGGTCTTCGCTGATCGCCTTCACTGGATTCGGGGCAACCACGACCGCCGGCTGGCCGCCTTCGGCCCCCGGGAGGTCACTCTGCCGGGTGTAATCCTCGCCATCCTCGACACGACGATCCCAGGGTGGCCGAGTGGCCGGCTTCCGGCGGAGCAGCTGGAATGGTTGGACGAACTGGGCGCCAGGGCGGACCGGCCGGTCCTGGTCTTCGGCCACCACCACTGCTGGGACCCCGGCTCCCGGAGCCGGCCGGCGACGTATTTCGGGATCAACCCCGACGACTCAGAAGCCCTGATCGAGGTGGTCGCCCGCCGCCCGGCGCTCGCCGGCTACTTCGCCGGACATACCCACCGCAACCGGGTCCGCCGCTTTGCCCCCACCGGGACGGTGCCCTGGGTGGAGGTGGCGTGTGTGAAGGACTTCCCGGGAAGCTGGGCCGAGTACCGGGTCTTCGAGGGCGGCATCCTTCAGGTCCACCGCCGCATTGCCAGCCCGGCGGCGCTGGCGTGGAGCGAGTCGTGCCGGGCCATGGTCGACGGGCTTTACCCGGCCTACGCCTTCGGGAGCCTGGCCGACCGGTGCTTTCCCATCTGGCCTCGGCGGCCCGGCTAGTTATCCACGCTTGTGGATAAACCTGGGGACAAGACGGGGACGACGGAGCGTGGTTGGGGATTTCGGCTGAATCTCACCCATTCAGCTCGTCTCCTGTCGTCTCCTGGCCTTCTGGGGAGAGTTCTCTACCTCAGGCGGTAGTGAACTCTCCCCAGAGTGCTTCGGGGAGAGTTGTCCCACCAACCCGGCCATCTCCTCCACGATGCGGGTCAAGTCGAAGTCCTTGGGCGTGAAGACGGCGCTCACGCCCGTGGCCTCCAAAACAGGAACGTCCTCAGACGGGATGATTCCCCCGACGACCACGGGCACGTCGACCCCCAGGGCCCGCAACTGGCCGACGACGGCGGGCACCAGTTCGAGATGGGAGCCAGAGAGGATCGACAGCCCGACGAGGTCGACGTCCTCGTCCCGCGCCACCGCCGCGATCTCCGCCGGCGTCGACCGGATGCCCGGATACACGACCTCGAAGCCGGCGTCACGAGCGGCGACCGCGACCTGCTCGGCCCCGTTTGAGTGCCCGTCCAGGCCGGGTTTGGCCACGAGCAGCTTCGGCGGGCCGCCCAGTCGGTACGACACCGCCGTCACCCGCTCTCGGGCGGCGGCCATCTCGCCTCTCCGAAGGCCGACGCCGCCAGAGACCCCGGTAGGGGCGCGGTACTCACCGAAGACGGCCCTGAGCGCGTCGGCCCACTCGCCGGTCGTGCCGCCGGCATGGGCGAGGGCGACGGTTGACGGCATGATGTTCGTCCCGCTCGACGCGGCCTGCTGCAGCGCGTCGAGCGCCGCTGTGACGGCCTCGGAGGAACGCGACGCTCGCCACTTTTCCACCCCCTCGATCAAGGCGGCTTCGACGGCGGGGTCGACCCGCAGGATCGACTCGGCCCCGTCCAGCGGTGAAGGACCGGAGCCATCGGACGAGGTGAAGACGTTGACGCCCACGACCGGCAACTCGCCCGACTCAATCCGCCGCGTCCGCTCCGCCTGGCTGCGGACCAGCCGGCCCTTCAGCTCGCCGATGACGGTCTCCGAAAAGATGCCGCCCAGGTCCAGCACCTGGTCGAGCTCGGCCGTCGCCGCCTCAGCCAGCGAACCGGTGAGCCGTTCCATCACGGCCGAGCCCTCGAACAGGTCCGGGTACTCGAGCAGATCGGTCTCGTAGGCGAGCACCTGCTGAATGCGCAGCGACCACTGCTGGTCCCAGGGCCGGGGCAGGCCAAGCGCCTCGTTCCAGGCCGGTAGCTGGATCGCACGGGCCCTGGCGTCGCGAGACAACGTGACGCCCAGGGTTTCGAGGACGATGCGCTGGAGATTGTTCTCCGGCTGCGACTCGGTCAGGCCGAGGGAGTTGACCTGGACGCCATACCGAAACCGGCGCAGCTTGGGGTCGGTGACCCCGTATCTCGAAAGGCAGATGCGGTCCCAGAGCCGAGTGAACGCCCGCATCTTCGCCGTCTCCTCGACGAACCGAATGCCGGCATTGACAAAGAACGAGATCCTCCCCACGACCGCCGGCAGGTCGGCTTCCGCCACCTGGCCGGAGGCGCGAACCGCGTCCAGGACACCTATGGCGGTCGCGAGTGCATACGCCAGCTCCTGCACCGGAGTCGCTCCCGCCTCCTGCAGGTGGTAGCTGCAGACATTGATCGGGTTCCAGCGGGGCGAGTGGACCGCCGTCCACGCGATCGTGTCGACGATCAGTCGCCGGCTCGGTTCGGGTGGGAAAATGTACGTGCCCCGCGACAGATACTCCTTGACGATGTCGTTCTGGATCGTGCCCGACAGGTGCTTGAGCGGCACGCCCGTGTTCTCGGCATGAGCGACGTACAAGCCGAGCAACCAGGCGGCGGTGGCGTTGATGGTCATGGAGGTGTTCATCTGGCCCAACGGGATACCGTCCATCAGCTCGGCCATGTGCCCGAGGTGGACGACCGGCACCCCGACTTTTCCGACTTCACCGGCTGCCTGGGGTGCGTCGGGGTCGTACCCGGTCTGGGTGGGAAGGTCGAAGGCGATAGAAAGCCCGGTCTGGCCTTTGGCCAGGTTGGTGCGGTACAGCTCGTTGGACGCCCGTGCAGTGGAATGCCCCGAGTAGGTGCGCATCACCCAGGGCTGGTCCTTCATGCCTCCATTGTCCTCAGTTAGGCCCGGCTTCGCCAACGAGCCAGCGAGGCCGAGGGATATGGATCCATTGCCGGCGCCGGGACTTGGCGTATCGTGAAACGTGGCCGACGGGTCCGAAAGGACCTCTCTCGTGTGCGACAGGAGGAGTGCTTTGAGTGCAATCTTCGCAGTCACGAAGGGAAACGGAGTGCCCGAGGTGTCATTGAGTTGAGCGACGACATCACGTCCGGCGCCGTACCGCCGCCGCCGCCCCCGCCCCCCAGCGCTGCGCCTCCGAATCGCCAGGTCCCTGACAACATCGGCGGTGTTTTCTACGGCAAGGGCATCACCATCCTGCTGTTCATCGTGACGCTGGGAGTTTGGGGATTTTTCTGGTCTTTTCACACCGGCGAAGACCTCAAGCGCTACAACGGCGACGGGTTCGGCGGA
>JBPYFF010000302.1:0-7692 GCA_051984455.1 Acidimicrobiales bacterium
GCAGGTCAGAGTGGTCGGGGAGGGGGGACTTGAACCCCCGACCTCCTGCACCCAAAGCAGGTGCGCTTCCACTGCGCCACTCCCCGTCGGTCCGACATCCTACCGAGGCACCGGTGGGGCTCACCCCCATTTGTCCCATCGCCCACATCGCCCTCAGAAGGCCCCCACTGACCCGGTGTCTCACTGGCGGTCGGTAGACTCCTGCTCTCGTATGAAGACCGCGGTCGAGCCCCTGGAAGGCAACAAGGTCAAGCTCTCGGTCGAGATCGACGAACAGGAGTTCGAAAGGGCGCTCGATCAAGCGTTCCGAAAGATCGCACGGGAAGTCCGGATCCCGGGGTTCCGTCCCGGCAAGGCCCCCCGCCGGGTGCTCGAAGCCCGGCTCGGGAAGGAGGCCGCCCGCCAGGAGGCATTGCGCGACGCGCTGCCCGACTATTACGCCCAGGCGGTGCGGGACAGCGACCTCGACGCGATCGCAGCGCCCGAGATCGACATCACCAGCGGGGAAGAAGATGGGCCGGTCGCTTTCGACGCCGTGGTGGAGGTCCGGCCGCAGCTGAAGCTGGCCGGCTATCAGGGCCTGCGGGTGACGGTCCCCAACCCGGAAGTCACCGAGGAAGAGATCCAGGCCCAGATCGACCGGCTACGAAACAATTTCGGGGAACTCGTCCTGGTCAACCGCCCGGCCCGGGACAAGGACTTTCTCACCATCGACATGCACGGAACCCGCCACGGGCAGTCCCTGCCGGGTATGAGCAGCGACGACTTTCTCTACGAGCTCGGGAGCGGAACCGTCATTCCCGAGCTTGACGAGCAGCTGCAGGGGACAAAGGCGGGCGACATCCTCAAGTTCACCGCCGACTTGCCTGACGGCCCCGTCACCTTCCAGATCCTGGTCAAGGAAAACAAAGAAAAGGTCCTGCCCGAGGTCACCGACGAGTGGGCCAGCGAAGCCTCCGAGTTCGACACGGTTGAGGAGCTGAGGGCCGACGTCGTTCGCCGCATCGGTCTGGTGAAGCGGGTTCAGGCCCAGCTGGCGTTGCGCAGCCAGACCATTGAAGCCCTGACCGAGCTGGTGCCCGAGGAGCCGCCAGAAGCGCTCGTCAACGAGGAGCTCCAGCGCCGAGCCCACGACTTCGAGCACCGCCTGCAAGAGCAGGGCGCGACCCTCCCCCAGTATCTTGAGGCCGTGGGCCAGACGGAGGAGGACCTCGTCAATGAGCTCCGGGCCCAGGCCACGAATTCAGTAAAGGCGGACCTGGCTCTACGAGCCGTCGCCGATGCCGAGGGCATCGAGGTGTCCGACGAAGAGGTGGACGCCGAGATCAGCCGCCTGGCCGAGCGCTATGCCGCCAAAGGTACCAAGCCGGCGCAGCTCCGTCGCCAACTTGAGCGCGCAGACCAACTGCCCGCGGTACGCTCGGATGTACGGAACAGCAAAGCGTTGGAGTGGCTCCTTGACCGGGTCGAGGTGGTCGACGAGGAAGGGCATCCCATCGACCGGGCGGTTCTGTCGGCCGAACCCGAACCACAAGGAGAAGGGGAGCACAGCGACGTGACCGCCAGCCCCACCCCCGCCGAGGACACTGAGACCGGACAATCGTGATCAAGCCAGTTGCCAGCTATTACCCCCCGAGTGTGGTGGAGGAGACCAACCGCGGGGTCCGGTCCTATGACCTCTACAGCCGCATGCTTGAGGAGTTCATCGTCTTCCTCGGAACCCCTATCGACGACAACGTCGCCAACAACGTTTGCGCTCAGCTTCTGTACCTCGAGTACAAGAATGCCGATAAGGACATCAGTCTCTACATCAACAGTCCTGGCGGAGATATCACTGCCCTCTTCGCCATCTACGACACGCTGAAGTTTGTCAAGAACGACATTTCCACCTTCTGCTACGGCCAGGCGGCGTCAGCGGCCGCGGTGCTGTTGGCCGGCGGTACTCACGGCAAGCGGTTCGCCCTGCCGCACGCTCGAATTCTCATCCACCAGCCGTATGGTGGGGCCGCCGGACAGGCGGCCGACATCGAGATCCAGGCCAAAGAGATCCTCAGGATGCGAGATCTGCTCAACCAGATGCTGGCCCTCGACACGGGCCAGCTGGTGGAGAAGGTGGCCAAGGACACCGACCGCGATTTCATCATGAGCGCCGAGGAGGCTCAGCTCTACGGCATCATCGATGAGGTAATCACCGCACGCGAGTTGGCTGGCGTCCCGCAAGCTGCGGGCGTCGCCTAGAGGTCCGAGGGGGAGACCCGTGGCGAAGTTTGGGGAGAGCAGCGACCTCGTCAAGTGTTCTTTCTGCGGAAAGTCGCAGAAGCAGGTCAAGAAGCTCATTGCTGGACCAGGCGTCTACATCTGCGACGAGTGCATCGACCTCTGCAACGACATCATCGAAGAGGAACTGGCTGAGTCTTCCGAAGTCCACTTCGACGAGCTGCCCAAACCGACCGAGATCTTTACCTTTCTCAATGATTATGTGATCGGGCAGGAGCGAGCCAAGAAGATCCTGTCGGTCGCGGTCTACAACCACTACAAGCGCGTTCAGGCCGGTGGATACCACGACGTGGAAGTTGAGCTCCAGAAGTCCAACATCCTGTTGCTGGGCCCGACGGGGTGCGGCAAGACGCTGCTCGCCCAGACGTTGGCGCGCATGCTCAATGTCCCGTTTGCCATCGCTGATGCCACCGCCCTGACGGAGGCCGGCTATGTGGGTGAGGACGTTGAAAACATTCTGTTGAAACTGATACAGGCGGCTGATTACGACGTCAAGAAGGCGGAAACAGGCATCATCTACATCGATGAGATCGACAAGATCGCCCGCAAGAGCGAGAACCCGTCGATCACCCGAGATGTGTCGGGCGAGGGTGTCCAGCAGGCGCTGCTGAAGATCCTGGAAGGCACGACCGCGTCGGTGCCTCCGCAGGGTGGCAGGAAGCACCCCCATCAGGAATTCATCCAGATCGACACGACCAACATCCTCTTCATCTGCGGGGGAGCCTTCGCTGGGCTCGAGCGGATCATCGAAAGTCGCACCGGGCATCAAGGCATCGGGTTCCGTGCCGACATCCGCGGGGCAGGGGAGCGGCCGGACGGGGAACTGCTGGGACAGGTGCTGCCGGAAGACCTGCTGAAGTTCGGGCTCATTCCCGAATTCGTCGGCCGGCTCCCCGTTATCGGCGGGGTGTCCAACCTGGACCGCGACGCCCTGGTCCGCATCCTGGTCGAACCCAAGAACGCCCTCGTCAAGCAGTACCGGCGCGTGTTCGAGCTTGACAACGTCGAGCTGGAGTTCACCGAGGACGCCCTCGAGGCGGTGGCTGAGCAGGCGCTGCTGCGCGGGACCGGTGCGAGGGGGCTCCGTGCCATCCTCGAGGAAGTGTTGCTCGAGGTCATGTACGACCTGCCGAGCAGGACTGATGTCGGCAAGTGCGTGATCGACCGGTCGGTCGTACTCGACCGCGTCAACCCGACGCTCGTACCCAAGCCCGAGGGCGGCGAGAAGGAGACCCGCCCCCGCCGGGCTGCCTCCTAGCCAGCCATCAGCGGTGCTCCCGTAAGCTGGCCCGGGTGAGGCTCGGCGACGCCCTGGCTTGGCTGGACGCCCATCAGAACCTGGAGCGGATGCTGGCGGACCGCCGCCTGGCCGCGCCCGATTTGTCGCGCATGCGACGGCTGATGGACCTGATGGGCGATCCCCAGCGGGCCTGCCCGGTCATACATCTGACCGGCACCAACGGCAAGACCTCTACCGCCCGCGCCCTCAGCGCCGTGCTGACGGCGAAGGGTCTCTCGGTCGGTACGTTCACCAGTCCCCACCTCGAGCGGATCAACGAGCGGCTTACCGTCGGAGACCAACCCATTGACGACGACGAACTGGCCGAGCTTTTGTCCAGTCTCGAGGCACTCGAGCCAATGCTCGGCCCTGACGCTCGTCTGACCTGGTTCGAGGTCCTGACAGCGGCCGCCTATCGCTGGTTTGCCGATCGCCCGGTCGACGTCGCCGTGGTCGAAGTTGGCCTCGGGGGCCGGTGGGACGCCACCAACGTGGCCGACGGCGCCGTCGTCGTGGTGACCAACGTCGGCCTCGACCACCTCGAGTTTCTCGGGCCCACGCTGGCCGATGTGGCCGCCGAGAAGGCCGGGATCATCAAGCCGGACAGCACGCTGGTTCTTTCCGAGACCTCGCCGGAACTCGTGCCCATCTTTGAGGCACAACGGCCCGAGCGGGTCTGGCTCCGCGGCCGGGACTTCGAGATCGAGGCCAACCAGCTGGCGGTGGGCGGAAGGTTGCTCCGGCTGCGAACCCCGGGCGCCACCTACGACGACGTCTTCCTCGCACTGCACGGCCGTCACCAGGCCGACAACTTCCTTGACGCCCTCGTCGCGGCCGAGGCCTTCTTCGACGCGCCGGTGGAACACGACCTGGTCGCGGAAGCGGCCATGACCGTCAGGTCGCCCGGCCGGCTGGAGGTCGTGGGGAGGCGGCCGCTGGTCGTTCTCGACGGAGCCAAGAACGTTCCCGGGGCGATGGCGGCCGCGGCCGCAGTCCAAGAGGAGTGGAGCGACGTCCGGTCACGCATCCTGGTCGTGGGCATGCTGCAAGGGCGAGGCAAGGATCCCGAGGAGATGCTGCGAGCGCTGGACGCCGAGAAGGCCCGCCTCGTCGTCACCTGTCCCGCCCCCTCGCCCCGAACGGTGCCGCCGGATGAGCTGGCGGCAGCCGCGCAGCGGATCGGGGTGCCGGTCGAGGTGGCCGACTCCGTTGACGAGGCACTCGATCAGGCGCTCGGCGCCGCCGACCCTGAGGACATGATCCTGGTGACCGGCTCGCTCTACGTGGTGGGAGCAGCCAGGACCGCGCTCAGCCGAAAGCACGAAGTGACGGGAGGGCACTGAGGGCCGGCAGCCTGTTCCCGCCAGCTATTTTCCCAGACCTATGAACAGAACTCTCGTGATCTGCAAGCCCGACGCCGTCGAGCGAGGGCTCGTGGGCGAGATCGTCAGCCGGCTCGAGCGCAAGGGATTGCAGATCGTGGCGGCGGAGCTCCGGCAGATCG
The DNA here is from genome assembly GCA_051984455.1 of Acidimicrobiales bacterium. Classification (GTDB taxonomy): domain Bacteria; phylum Actinomycetota; class Acidimicrobiia; order Acidimicrobiales; family Palsa-688; genus JBPYFF01. Next base: position 5,061 of record JBPYFF010000302.1, read on the forward strand.
ACGGGCAGGTGGCGGCCCGGCACTATGCCGAACACGAAGGCAAGCCGTTCTTTGACGAGCTGGTGACGTTCATCACCCGCTCGCCGGCACTGTTCATGGTCGTTCAGGGGCCGCCCGACACCTGGCGGATTGTCCGATCTCTCATGGGGGCGACCAACCCCATGGACGCTTTGCCCGGCACCATCCGCGGGGATCTCGCCACCGAGGTGACGGAGAACCTCGTGCACGGATCCGACGGCCCCGAGTCGGCCGAGCGCGAGATCGCCCTGTTCTTTCCCGAGCTGGCCGGAATGGGGGCGAGGCCCTGATGGTCCCGGCTTGTCACCATCGGCGAACGCACCTAGCCTGACGGGGACCTCCGATCCCTTTGAAGGAGGCCTCCCCAGCGTGTCTGAATCCCTTTTCTCCTCATTCTTTGGCCGAGACATGGCGGTCGACCTCGGCACCGCCAACACGCTGGTCTACGTGCGAAGTCGGGGGATCGTGCTGAACGAGCCGTCGGTCGTCGCGGTCAATATCAAAGACGAGCGTCCGCTGGCCGTCGGCGCAGAAGCCAAGCGAATGATCGGGCGGACACCGCATCACATTCAGGCCATTCGTCCCCTGCGGGACGGGGTCATCGCCAACTTCGATGTCTGCGAAAAGATGCTCGCCTATTTCATTCGCCGGGTCCACGGCCCTCGAAAGTTTGCCAAGCCCCGCATGGTGATCTGCGTCCCGTCGGGGATCACCGGCGTGGAGCAGCGGGCGGTGCAGGAGGCGGCCGAATCCGCCGGGGCCCGCAAGCCGGCCTACATCATCGAGGAGCCCATGGCCGCTGCGATCGGCGCCGGATTGCCGGTCCATGAGCCGACCGGCAACATGGTCGTCGACATCGGCGGGGGCACCACCGAAGTCGCAGTCATCTCCCTCGGCGGCATCGTCACCAGTCAGTCGGTCCGTATCGGCGGTGACGAGCTGGACGAGGCGATCATCCAGTTCATCAAGAAGGAGTACAGCCTGGCGCTCGGCGAGCGGACGGCTGAGGAGATCAAGATCGCGCTCGGTTCGGCCTGCCCACTCGAGGAAGAGCTGCATGCCGAGATCCGTGGCCGCGACCTCATCACCGGCCTCCCCAAGACGATTGTGACGACGACCGAAGAGATTCGAGAGGCGATCGAGGAGCCGGTCTCATCGATCGTCGATGCCGTCAAGGTCACGCTCGACAAGACGCCACCAGAGCTGGCGGCGGACATCATGGAGCAAGGGATCGTCCTTACCGGTGGAGGAGCGCTGCTGCACGGGCTGGATGCCCGGTTGGCGGCAGAAACCGGAATGCCCCTCGTGATTGCTGACAACCCGTTGCACTCGGTCGCGATCGGAAGCGGTCAGTGCCTCGAGGAGTTCGAGGCCTTGAAGCAGGTGCTCATCTCCTCGAACGGCCACTGATCCGCGGCGGGGCCCCCTCCCCGTGGCCGTTTATCGCCGCACCGCTCGCCCGCGCTTCGTCCTGCTGCTGCTGGTTCTGTCCGCCATCACCCTCGTTACGATCGACACCCGGGCTGGCGGCAGCGGCGTGATCGGGCAGATCCGGGCCAAGGCCCACGACGCCTTCGCTCCCGTTCAGGACGCAACCCACTCCGCCCTGCGTCCGGTCGGCAACTTTTTCACGGGCGTCGTTCACTATGGCGAACTCAAGAGTGAAAATGCCCGCCTCCGTGACGAACTCGCCAAGGTGAGGGGACAGCAGCTTCAGGCGGCTGACGCCCAGAGGGAACTGCAGCTGTTGCTCGATCAGCAGCACCTCGATTTCGTAGGCAACATCCCGACCGTCGCGGCCCAGGTGGTCGACACTTCCTCGTCCAATTTCGAGCTGTCAGTGCAGATCAATCGAGGAACCTCAAGCGGGGTCGCTGCCGGCATGCCCGTGGTCGCAGCCGCCGGACTGGTCGGGCGAGTGGTCGAGGTGTCGGCCAAGCGCTCGACGGTGCTGCTGCTCACCGATCCCACGTTCAGCGTCGGAGTCAGGCTGACCGCAAACGGGGATACAGGGGTGGCCAACGGCAGGGGTCGCGACAACCCCATGACCATCGATCTCGTTCCTCCCAACACCCGTCTCAATCACGGTGACGTCTTGCTCACGAGCGGTCTTCAACTTGAGCGGTTCCCCAAGGGCATCCCGGTCGGCCGGGTTCGCGCTGTGAAGCAGCAGCCCGGGGCGCTCCAGGAGGATGTCACGATGGACCCGGTCGTCGATCTCTCGCGGTTGGAGTTCGTGCAGGTGCTGCAGTGGTCGCCCCAATGAGCCGGGCCATGTCGGCGCGGCTGCGGCTGGGGGCACTGCTCTTTATTGCCTTGTTGTTGCAGACCACGGTCGCTTCCGATCTGCGGATCCGCGGTGTTGCGCCCGACTTCATGCTCCTCCTTACCGTATGCGCCGGTCTTGCCGGAGGTCCCGATACCGGCGCGGTTGTCGGCTTTCTGGCGGGGTTACTGATCGACCTGTTCCTGCAGGCAACGCCGTTCGGGCTGTCCGCCCTGACCTACTGCCTGGTCGGCTACAGCGTGGGTGTGCTCCGTCGTAGTGTGCTGCGGGAAGGAAACCTGCTCGCCCCCGCCACTGCGCTGGTGGCGAGCGCCGTGGGCGTCCTGC
>JBPYFF010000303.1:0-8779 GCA_051984455.1 Acidimicrobiales bacterium
CTGACGGCCGCGCTGGCCGTCGTGGAACAGGGCGTTGGCGGTCCGGCCTTTAAACTGCTGGTCGTGGCCGGGATCCCGGCCGCCTACTGGTACTCGTGGCGGACCCGGCATCGCCAGGGCTTCGTCGTGAAGCTGCTCGTCGCCGCGGGTGCGGTCCTGGCGCTCAGCTGGTTCATGCACAGCATTGCCGCTCAGACGAACGGCACCTTCGCTGATGCCGCCGTCCCGCTGGCCCAGCTCCTGCTTCTCATCCAGATCTTGCATGGGCTCGATGTCCCGGCCAGGAGGGACCTGCTCTTTTCCCTGCTGTCGAGTGCGGTCTTGATGGCCGTGGCCGGCGTGCTGTCGGTGTCGATAGGCCTCGCTCCGTATCTGCTCGTCTGGGCCGTCGCCGCGAGCTGCGCGCTCGTGCTGGCTCATCGAAGCGAGCTTTCCGAGGTGCCTGCGCTCCCGCCGGTTCGGGGCGAGGGCCTGACCCGACGGAGTTGGCTGCGCCCGGTGAGCGCGGTCATGGCGCTCACCCTCGCCGGCGGGCTCGGACTGTTCTTTGTGGTTCCCCCGGCAGGCACGTCCCGTGCGCTGCTCTTCCCGGCGCAGATCCTTGAGCACCTTCCCCTTCCGCTACCAGGTGAGCTTTCCAACCCGTCGCTGGGTTCGGGCGACCCGGCCTTCTCCTCCGGGGCCCGAAAAGGGCAGCATGCGACGGCCTCCCCGTTCGGCTACTTCGGCTTCTCCAACACTGTCGATCTGGCCGTTCGCGGGAGGCCGAACCACACGGTGGTGATGCGGGTTCGGGCCCCAAAGGCAGCCCTGTGGCGTGGACAGACATTCGACTTGTGGAACGGACGCACGTGGACCAATTCGGATCAGGCCTGCACGGTGCGCCGCTCGTCGCCCTGCACCCAGTCGCTGGATGGACCCCTGCCGATCGTGGTCCCCCCACCAACGGAAGGCGGTTTTGAGTTCATCCACGGATCGGAGCTGGTCCAGACCTTCTATGTGGCGAAGCCCGGCCCCAATCTCATCTTTGGCGCTGCGCCCATCTCCGAGCTCTACTTCCCGGATCGTCCCGTCTACGAGCTCCCTGACGGAACGATCCGGGCCGGCGTGGACGTAGGGAAAGGCACGGTGTACACCGTCGTGAGCCGGCCGCCCGCCGTTGACGCTGACGCCCTGCGCCGCGCCGACGGAAACTCCCACGGAACGCCACCCGCCATCGCTAGCCGTTACGCCGCACCACCAGTCATCACGCCGAGGGTTCGGGACCTGGCTCAGCAAGCGACGGCGGGCGCGACCACGACCTACGACAAGGTCATCGCCCTCGAGCAGTGGATGGGCAGGAACACCAGCTACACGCTGGACATCCCTCCGTTACCACGAGGGGCCGATCCCGTTGACCAGTTCCTGTTCGTCGACCGGCGGGGTTTTTGTGAGCAGATGGCGACGAGCCTGGCCGTCATGCTGAGATCGCTCGGGGTGCCAACCCGGGTCGTCGCTGGCTATGCGCCCGGTCTGCGCAACCCGTTCACCGGGCTGTTTGAGGTTCGTGCCTCCGATGCCCATCTTTGGACGGAGGTCTGGTTTCCGGGCGTCGGCTGGCAGTCGTTCGATCCGACCGCAGTGGTCCCTCTGGCCGGCGACAACAGCGGAGGCAAGGCCGGGACGGGTCTTGCGACGTACCTGTCGGCCGAACTGGCGCACGTGCCTGGCTGGCTCGAGATGGCGCTTGCCGCCGCCGCGGTTCTGGCCGTCGCGAGTGTCGGTGCCGTACACCTGAGGCGCCGGCGGGCGAGGAGGCGACTCGTTCGGCCTCAGAGTTGGGCTGAGCAGTGCCTGACTCGCCTGGAGCAGGCGGGGGCGGCGCGGGGGCGGCCACGCCATGACAATGAGACGGTGTACGAGTACGCCGCCGCGCTGCGGGGTTTGACCGACCCGGACGAGCCGATCGATCGGGTGGCGGTGCTCGTCAGTCGAGCCGCGTTCTCCCGGCAGGGAGTTCCCGACGAGGAGCGTCGCTGGGTTGACGAGGTGCTCGAAGGGCTCGCCTCCGACTCGCGGCTGCGCGCCACGACGCCGCTGGTCGCGAGCGGACCTCGCGGCGGCGTGCGCTAGCCGCTTGTTGCTCGCGGCAGGGAAAGATCGCTTCAGGACAAGGCTCGGCGAGCGGGAAGGGGGTTGTAAAACTCCCGCTGCCAGGAAACGTTCTCACCCCGAAACATGAACACCCCGATATACCGATTCTCGTATGGCTTACCGGTGGTGGTCACGTACCCATCGCTGACATACTCGGCGACGACGACGTCCCGGTCGGGGCAGAGATAGACGTCGGTTACGCGCAGCCGAAGCTGGAATAGCGCCAGCGCCTCACGGAGGTAGGCGCAAACGGCGGGCTTTCCTTCCAGCATTCGGGGTGGATCCGCGTACGGAAGTTCCAGAACGAAATCGTCCGTCCAGTAGTCGGCCAGGCGGTCAACCTCGACCTCGCCAATGCTGCTAAGGAATTCGACGACGCGGTCAACAGGCGCCATGTAGCGCAGAGTAGCGTTCGCAGAGCGGAGCCGGCTCACGCCCCTAACGCGATGGAGCGGCATTACTGTTTCCACGATGGACACGGTGATCCGCGGTGCGACGGTCTACGACGGCAGCGGTGGCCCGCCGCGCGTGGCTGACGTGGGAGTAACGGGCCAGAGGATCGAATCCGTCGGCGACCTCGCGAGGGACCGGGCCGGCGTTGAGATCACCGCGGCTGGACTGGCGCTGGCACCGGGCTTTATCGACGTCCATAGCCACGACGACTTCGCGGTGTTTGTTTCGCCCGAGATGGACTTCAAGGTCGGCCAGGGGGTCACGACCGACGTCGTGGGCAACTGCGGGTTCGGGGCGGCGCCGTTCGGGTCGGCACGAGCCTTTCTTTCCTTCTTTGGTGCCGACCGCCAATCCCTTCCGCCGTGGGATACCTACGGTCACTACCTCGACGCCATCGACGCTGACCCTCCCGGTCTGAACGTTGCGGTGCTCGTGGGCCATGGTTCACTGCGGCTCGACGCCATGGGCAATGAGCGGCGCGCACCCACCAGCCTGGAACTGGCGAGGATGACGGAAACTTTGACGGCCGCGGTGGAAGCGGGCTGCGTCGGTTATTCGACCGGGCTCATCTACGAGCCCGGTCGATACTCGAGCAGCGAGGAGTTGATCGCGCTGGCCCAGGCCATGGCGCCGGTCGGAGGCATCTATGCAACGCACATGCGAAACGAGGCCGAGGGACTGCTCAATGCGGTCCGCGAGGCCATTCGCATCGGCGAAGAAAGCGGGGTCCCGCTCCAGATCTCCCACCACAAGGCGAGCGGCCCGTCGGTGTGGGGCCTGGTGAACGAGTCGCTTGCGATGATCGACGAGGCCCGAACGCGAGGTGTCCGCGTGACGGCAGATCAGTATCCCTACACCGCCGGGAGCACGAGCCTGTTCGCCGTCCTGCAGAACTACGAGGAGGGCACGGCCGGGATCGGAGTGGTCGATTGGAGCACCATCATCCTGGCTTCAGCACCCCGCCATCCCGATTGGGAGGGCAAGCCGCTCAGTCAGCTGGCCGCCGAGGCCACCCTCACCCCTGACGAAGTGGCTCGGCGGATCGTCGCAGAAGAAAGCTACGGCGCCATCGTCGTCATCAAGTCGATCAGCGAGGAAGACGTCCGCACGGTCATGGCCCATCCGAGCACCATGATCGGGTCGGACGGGATCCCGACGGTCGGGGGCAAACCTCACCCTCGCCTCTACGGGACGTTCGCCCGCGTACTCGGCCACTACGTCCGCGATGATCCGGTCCTGTCCCTGGAGGAAGCCGTCCACCGCATGACCGGTATGCCGGCGGCCAAGTTTGGGCTGACCGGACGGGGCACTATCGCACCGGGCGCTTATGCCGACATGGTCCTCTTCGACCCCGCCACTATCGACGACATCGCGACGTACGACGCCCCCCGGCAACACCCGGCCGGGATCTCGCACGTCTGGGTCAACGGGACGGCCGTGGTGGCCGGCGGATTGCACACTGGCGCCCGTCCTGGTCGAGCGCTGCGTTCCCGCCGCTCGTGACTGAGACGACACCGCACGGCACCCCGACTTCGGGTGAACACTGGAGAGACATCCAGCTTCGGCCCGCGGCACCAGCCGATGCCGGTCAGATCGCGGCGGTCCACGTCCGGTCATGGCAGGTCGGCTACCGCGGCCTCCTTCCCGACGAGTATCTGGACCGGCTGCGCCCGGAGGAGCGGGCCGAACGCTACCTTCTCGGGACAGAGGATCCCTCCCAGCCGTACACGATGGTCGCCATAGAGAAGGGAGCCATCTGCGGGTTCGCCACCACCGCTCCCGCTCGAGACAGTGACGCGCAGGGGCAGGGGGAGCTGTGCGCGCTCTATGTCGACCCTGCTTCCTGGGGCCGGGGTGTCGGTCGAGCGTTATTGTTCGCCGCCCACCGGCGCCTCGCCGGACGGGGGTTCGACCATGGCGTCTTATGGGTCCTGGTCGGAAATGAGCGGGCCCAACGCTTCTACCGGGCTCATGGCTGGGCGGCGGATGGATCCCGTCGGTTGGATCATGTGTGGGGCGCGGCCGTAGACGAAGTCCGGTACCGGCGAGAGCTCGGGCAGAAACGCCGGTTCGGGGCCGGCGGCTAGGGTCTGCGGACCATGGCCATCAGCATCGATCGTCCAAGCACTGAAGCCGACTTCACGGAGTTCTGCGCCTTCGCCGATCAGGTCAACGCGGCTCGCAGCGTCTACTGGCCGGCGATCCCTGAGATGCAGTTGCCGTTGCTGAAAGGTGAAGGTCCGGGCGCGGAAGGACGAAGCGTCCTGCCCCTCGTCGCCCGGGACCAGGGCCGCATGGTGGCACGCGTCGCCGCGGTCGTCGACGAGCGGTACATCAAGCACTGGCAGGAGCAGCTCGGCCATCTAATCATGTTCGAGGCACTGCCCGGCTCGGTCGAGGCCGTCCGCATACTGATGGATGAGGCCAGCAGCTGGCTGCGAGGTCACGGTCTCGAGGCGGCGCGAACGGGATTCGGACCTTCCTTCGACCTCCCCTACACGATCGACGAATACGAGCTTCTGCCGCCCCTGTCGACCCGTCAGAACCCGCCTTACTACCACTCCTTATTGAAAGAGGCACGGTTCGTGACCGAGAAGGGCTGGGTTGACTACAAGATCGAGGTGACGCCGGAACTGATCCAGCGGTGGGAGCACATGGTCGCGGGCGCAGAGGCAGCCGGTTTTCGCATCTTGCCCATGATCGAGGTCTCGGCCGAGCGCCGCGTCCCGGATTTCACGTCCGTGTGGGAAGACGCGTTTCAGCGCCACTGGGGCTTCAGCCCGTCGTCGGAGGCCGAGTGGCAGGAGATCTTCGACTTTGCCGGCCCCATCGGTGCCTATGACCTGTCAGTCCTCGCCTACCGCGACGATGTGCCGGTCGGCGCCATCCTCGGGCTCCCGGATCTGACCATGATGGCGATCACCTCCGCCGGCCGGGAGCTGTCGGGCGTCGAGAAGCTGAACATGCTCGGCATCGGCGTGCACGAGAGCGCCCGCGGACGCGGTGTCAATCTGGCGATCGCGGCCCGGTCCTATCTAGAGCTGGTCAAGCGAGGCCAGACCCACGTGAGCTACACCCTGGTCGTGGACGACAACTGGCCGTCTCGCCGGACGGCAGAGAAGCTGGGCGCGAATGTCTGTGCCAACTTTGTCGTCTACCGCCGTGAGTTCGTTCGCCCGTCGCCCGTCTGATGACAGAAGAAAATAGATGGCTCGGGGCGGAGCCGGGCTCTACCATCCGGAGCGTGTCGCGACGTGATTCGCTCACCACGACGCCGGGTCCGCCCGGCGTGATCGCGTAGCACCACGCGTATCCGTCCCGGGTCGAGTTCCCGGGATGGGGGGAAGCCGCATCCTCTCTCGGGGGCACCGACCCTCGAAAGAGAGGAAAGCACCATGGCCCACCCCGACCACCGGCGCCTCGGCCGCCGGCTGCGGATGTTCACCACCGACGACCTCTGCGGCGCCGGGCTGCCCCTCTGGCTGCCGGCTGGAGCGACAGTTCGCGCCGAGCTCGAGCAATTCGTCGTCGACCTGGAACGCAGGAACGGCTACCAGCACGTCTACACCCCGCGACTGGCGAAGCGGGAGCTGTATGAGCAGTCAGGGCACTGGCAGCATTTTCACGACGACATGTATCCGCCGATGCAAATCGGTCGTGAGCAATTCGTGTTGCGGCCGATGAACTGCCCTCACCACATCCTGGTCTTCGCCTCCGAACGGCGCCATGTGCGCGACCTGCCGTGGCGGGTGGCGGAGTTGGGAACCATGTTCCGCAACGAACGCTCGGGAGTCGTGGGCGGCCTGTCCCGCGTTCGGCAGATGACACTGAACGATGGCCATGTGTTCTGTACTACCGACCAGCTCGAATCTGAGATCGTCCGCATCCTGGCCATGGTCCAGGAGGCGTATGGCGCACTCCGCATTCCGGCGCCCGGTTACCGCCTCTCACTTCCGGCTGACGATCCGAAGTTCGTCCCCAACGACGACATGTGGCGGCGAAGCGAAGCCGTCTTACGCTCAACGCTGGACAGCATGGCGCTCCCTTATGAGGAGGCTCGAGGCGAAGCCGCGTTCTACGGTCCAAAGATCGACCTGCAGGTGCAGGACCCTCAGGGGCGGGAAGAGACGCTGTCGACCGTGCAGGTCGACTTTCACCTCCCCGCCCGCTTTCAGCTCGCCGCCTATGACGGCGACCGTCAGGTGCAGCCGGTGATGGTGCACCGAAGCATCGTGTCCACGATGGAACGGATGGTTGCCCATCTTCTCGAAGTCCACGAGGGAGCGCTCCCCGTGTGGCTGTCCCCGTGCCAGGTACGACTCCTTCCTGTTGTCGACGGGGCGATCGACTACTCGTTCCAGCTAAGGGACAGATGTAGAGCGGCGGGACTGCGAGCGAACGGCGACCACCGGGAGTCGACTCTCGGTGCCCGGGTTCGCGACGCCGAAAGGGACCGCGTCCCGTTCATCGCCGTCCTTGGACAACGCGAGGTCGACGGCTCCACCGTGGCCGTCAGGCGTCGCGACGGGCGGCGACTCGGTCCCACGAGCGTCGATGAGTTCGTGGCGCTGGTGTCGAGAGCAGCAAAGAGCCGGGAGGGCTGAGCCGCCTGATAGCAGTAGCGGTGCATATATCGGTCCCTTCTGCTATGAGGGCGGCGGGGCGGCGGGGCGGCAGGGCGACCCAGAGCGGCCACGATTCGGGCAAGCTGAACCCGTGCCCTACTACCGTGAGGACCTCGCGCTCGTCCACCATTTGGGCTTTGGTTCTCACGCCGATCTGTGCGCTCCGGGGATCCTCCGCCTGCTCGAACCGGTCCGCGACCAGGACGGCCAGGTGGTGGAACTCGGATGTGGGAGCGGGCTGCTCACCCGCTACCTTGTCGATGCCGGTCACCGGGTGGTCGCAACCGATGCCTCACCGGCCATGCTCAATCTGGCTCGGGCGCATGTGCCCGAGGCAGAAGTCGCGCTGCTGACCCTTCCGGACGACCCGATTCCGGAGGCCGACGCGATCGTGTCGATCGGCCACGTACTCAGTTACCTGCCAGACGAGGCAACCATCGAGTCGGCCCTCGCGGCGGCCGCCCGAGCACTGCGCCCAGGAGGACTGCTGGCACTCGATATCTGTGACCTCGGGTGGGGCCGGGCTCGCCGGGACGCTCCACCGATCGGCTGGGTAAGGGACGACTGGGCGCTCATCACCGAGTACTCGATGCCAACACCGGCCCGTTTCGTGCGTCAAATGGCAATCTTCGTACGCAACCCGGACGGCTCCTGGCGCCGTGACGACGAGCGCCATGACAACGTCCTCGTTGACACCTCGACCATCCCGTCGCTTCTCGCTGACCACGGCGTGGAGGCGAAGGTCGGGCGGGCCTTCGGCGAGGAGCAGTTGCCGGTCGGGCTGGCGACCGTCGTCGGCCATCGTCGGGCCGCGTCCTGACCGGCGCTGAGCGGCCCTCCAGGCGTGACCGCAGTCAGGCTCGGAGGCCTGGGGCCGGAAGTGCCATCCTGGCCAGTCAGAGTGGTCGCAGGTGGGACTTGACCCCCCGCCCTTCGGCGGCATGGCCCATCACGGGTTGTCGACCAGTTGACGGATCCAGTCGCTTGTTGCCGCGGCCGCGACGGTCTTGCCCTTTGCGTCGAGATCGGTGCCGCTGGCGCCGTGTCCCAGGAGCAGCACGATGATCCGGTGCTGTTCCTCCTTGGCCGCGTCCAACCCAGAGTTGCTCTTGCCGGTATTTTGAACCGCCAGGTGGAGGGGGGTCGAACCGCTCTTGTTCATCAGCAATGGGTCGGCACCCCCGTCGATCAGGGCGCTGACCGCGCCCGAGCTTCGACTCCTGACGGCTCGATGAAGCGGCGCGACACCGCTCTTGTCGATCGCGTCGGGATCGGCGCCAGCGTCGATGAGGTAAGAGACCACCTCGCGCTGCGCATTCGAATCCAGGAAGTCCGCGCCCGGGTGTCCATCTGCCGCGTAGTGGAGCGGTTCCGCTCCCCTTCGGTTGCGGGCCCGAACCGCCGCGCCCTGGGCGACGAGTGTCTCGGCGAGTCCTCGGTGATAGGCGGCGGCTGCGACATGCAGGGCCGTGTCGCCCGCGTAGACGTAATGGCGAATCGGGACAAGGAACGAGGGGCGGGGATCCTGGCGGCTCGCTCCGACCCGAAGCGGACGGGTGGCCAGGCCA
>JBPYFF010000304.1:0-4084 GCA_051984455.1 Acidimicrobiales bacterium
GTTCTGCTCTGGAGCCTTGTCATCGCCGCCTGCGGGACGAGCAGCCGGCGGACAACCACCGCGAGTTCCACAACGGCGAGCCCGACGACAGCCGCCGCCCCCGCTTCGAGCACGAATGTCCCGACCGCAACCGCCCTGCCGGCACCGACGACGGTCGCCCCCACGGCCCCCCCGCCAACGGTCGCGACCACCACTGCCCCTTCATCGACGCCGGTCTGCCCGCCCAGTCTGGCGGCAAAGCTCAGCTCAACCGGCGCGACCGCCCAGCTGATCACCGTCGATGCCCCCGTTCCGACGACCACGTTCGCCACCGTCTCGCTCTGGCAACGGGCCGGCCCCTGCTGGGCGGCGGCGGGCGGGCCATGGCCGGCCCGGATCGGAGCGAGTGGCTTCTCGGACCATCATCACGAAGGCGACGGCACCACGCCAACCGGCGCCTACGGGATCGGGCCTGTCATGTACGGCAACGCCCCGAATCCCGGCGTGCGGTACCCGTATCACGACCTGGTGTGCGGAGACTGGTGGGACGGCGACCCCGGCTCGGCCACCTACAACACGTTTCAACACGTGCCCTGCCTCCAGACGCCGCCGTTCGCGGGCAACAGTGAGGCGCTGTGGCAGCAGCCGCAGGCGTATTCCAGCTTTGCCGTCGTCCAGTACAACACTGCACGGGTCCCGGGCGCTGGCTCCGCCATCTTCGTCCACGCAGACACCGGCGCCGCGACAGCAGGTTGCGTCGCTCTGCCGCGTGGTGACCTCGACCAGCTGCTGCGCTGGCTCAATCCAGCCGGCTCCCCACTCATCGTGATGGGACCGGACAACGAGATCAGCCGGTTCTGACTGACTGTCATCTCCCGCGCACTGCACCGTAGGGTCCCTAGACTGAGGTCATGCGGGGGCCAAACAGCGATCCGGTCGAGGCGATCCTGGATCAGATGCGGCACCGGGGCGGACGCGCCACCCTCGGCAGGCGAGCGACGATCACCGTTCTACTGAGTGGCCGGAGACACCTGAGCGCCGAGGACATCGTGAAGGAAGTGAAGGCCAGCCATCCCGACGTCGCGGAGTCCACGATCTACCGCAACCTCACTGCTCTCGAGGACCTCGGCGTCGTCAACCACGTGCATCTTGGTCACGGACCGTCCACCTACCACCTGGCCGAGGAAAGCCACCAGCACCTCGTCTGCCGTCGATGCGGCAAGGTGATCGAGGTGCCGGACGAGGAGTTCATCCCGCTGGCTGAGCGTTTGTCCAGTGCCTACGGATTTCATATCGAGCCCCGGCATTTCGCCATCTCGGGCGAGTGCGGCCGCTGCCGGACACGGACCCGAACCAGCGGCAGACGCTCTCCCCGGCCGGCGGCCTGAGCCCCAATCCGGCGCCGTTTGCTACTGCGACCGGCAAGCAATAGCGTCGAGTTGTGGCACCTCCGCGGCGTGCACGCGGTCCGAGATTCACCCGTGGCGAGCTGAGGCGGCTGGCCGGCTTCTACGGCTTGATCATCACACTTCACGTCGCGGGATGGGGATTGTTCCTCTACTACGGTCATCGCGGGGGGCCCGTCTACGCCGGTGCAGGGGCGCTGGCCTACAGCTTCGGGCTGCGTCACGCCTTCGACGCCGACCACATCTCCGCTGTCGACGATTCGACCCGCTTGCTCATGCAACGAGGAAAGGACCCGCTCGGGACAGGATTCTTCTTCTCCCTGGGCCACTCGACCGTGGTCGTCGGCCTGGCCGTCGGTATCGCGGCCGCGGCCGCTTCGGTTCGCCGCCACATCCCGACCCTGGAGCGCATCGGCGGCACGGTCGGTGCGACGGTCTCCGGCACCTTCCTCATGGTCATCGCGTTCCTTGACTTTCTCATCCTGCTGGGCGTCATGGACGTCTGGCGGAAGACCAAGAGGGGGGATTACGAACCGGAGCAGCTGGACGAGCTGATGATGCAGCGCGGGTACATGAACCGCATCCTGGGCACCCGGTGGCGGCGCTTCCTCACCGACTCCTGGCACATGTATCCCATCGGCCTGATGTTCGGGCTCGGCTTCGATACGGCATCAGAGGTGGGCCTCCTCGCGCTGACCGCCGCGGCCACGACCGGAACCCACCACCGCACTGGAGCCCTGCCCGCACTGGGGATTATCGCTCTGCCCTTGCTGTTCACCGCCGGCATGACCCTCATGGACACGACCGACGGGGTCTTCATGGCAAAAGCGTACGGCTGGGCCTTCTCGAACCCCGTCCGCAAGGTGTATTACAACCTTTCGACCGTCGCACTCGGTGTCTTCGTCGCGGCAGGAATCGGAACGGTCGAGTACCTCCAGGTCCTCTCGGCTCATACCCACCTTCACGGACCGTTCTGGGACTTCTTGCAAGGCCTGGACTTTGAGCTGCTCGGCTATTTCATCGTGGCCGCGTTCATCGTCTTCTGGCTCGCCTCTGTCATCTGGTACAAGGTCCGCCGTATCGACGAGCGCTACTCGCTCATGACCGGTCCGGCTTCCAGCCAGGAGACAACGCCCGTCGCCAGCGTCGGGAGCTAGCCCGGAACTCTTGCTCGCCGAGCAGCGTTTATAAGGTGTGACCGCAATAGAGGCCGGCCCCGGCGTGGGGAGCCGGCCGGCAGCTGGCAGGTGGCAGCCATGGGTGTCGACCGCCAGCCGGCTGATCCTGGCAGTGGTCTTCGCCTGGTAGCCATCAAGAACCACACGTACTATCCGTGGCTCCGACAGCTGAACGACCAGGCGTCACAACGAGGCGTGACATCGACGCCCACCATCTACGTGAACGGCGTCAAACTGGCCGATGACAGCCCTTCCGGCTTGACGGCAGCCGTCAACAGCCACCTGTAGGTCGCCTCGCCTAACTTTGACGCAAATCATCCGAACGAGGTGAGGCCAGGGCAGCTGGCAGTGCTCGATGATCGAGTCGTCGGGACTCGGGTCGGGCGACGTCATGCGCCCAGAGTCAAAGAGAGGGCATGGCGTGACGAGTACTCCAGCTTCTCCTGGTCCACCGGCGGCCACGCCCAACCCGCTCGACCTCCTGAGGACCCGGAGTTATGTCGTGCTGCTGGTCTTCGGTGCGATCCTCGGGGTCCCGGTTGCGGTCGTCGCCTATTTCTTCCTGAAACTGGTCAACGAGGCGAACAAATACCTCTTCAGCACCCTGCCCACCGACCTGGGCTTCAAGTCTGCGCCGACGTGGTGGCCCCTGCCGCTCCTCGCCCTGTCCGGCCTGGTGGTGGCGCTGTCCATTTCCTACCTGCCGGGCACAGGAGGTCACCGCCCGGCCGAGGGCTTCAAGGCGGGCGGCCCGGTGTCCCCGATCGAGCTACCCGGTATCGTGCTCGCGGCGCTCGGCACCCTGTGCCTGGGAGCAGTGCTCGGGCCCGAGGCGCCGCTGATCGCAATCGGTAGCGGGCTCGGCGTGCTGGCGGTGCGCCTGCTGAAGCGAGATGCGCCCGACCGGGCTGTCATGGTGATCGCCGCGGCAGGCAGCTTCGCCGCCATCTCCACCCTGCTCGGCTCGCCCATCATCGGTGCCTTCCTGCTCATGGAGGCCGCCGGCATCGGCGGCGCCCTGCTGGAAGTCGTCATGGTGCCAGGGCTCCTGGCCGCAGGAGTGGGCGCCCTCATCTTCGTTGGCCTGGACAACCTGACCGGGTTCGGGACCTTTTCCCTGGCGGTCCCCAACATTCCTCACGCTGGTTCGCCGACCGGTGGAGAGTTCCTCTGGGCGCTCGCCATCGGCGTCCTGGCTGCGCTGATCGGGACGGCCATTCGAAGGCTGGCGCTGATGCTCCAACCCATCGTCGAGCGCCGGATGGTGGTGCTCATGCCGGTGCTCGGCCTCGCCATCGCCGGTCTGGCCATCGCCTTTGGTCAGGGCACCAGTCACGGCTCGTCGCAGGTGCTCTTTTCCGGAGAGAACGCTCTCGCCCCGCTGAGTCAGCAGGCCGGCACCTGGACGGCGGGTGCCCTCGCCTTGCTGGTCGTGTGCAAAGGGCTGGCCTACACCCTCTCGTTGAGCAGCTTTCGGGGAGGGCCGACCTTTCCCGGACTGTTCATCGGCGCGGCCGGCGG
>JBPYFF010000305.1:0-7236 GCA_051984455.1 Acidimicrobiales bacterium
CAACGAAAGAACGGCGCGTACAGGCTCTTGGCCTGGTTGAGGCGTGAATTGCTGAGCCCGGCTTGACGCATGGCCCCGAAGAGCCGGTCCATCGTGGCGGTGTCGACACGGCTGACCCGGCGGTCGCCGTTGGTCGCCGAGAACCATCGCTGATGCAGCCTGCGATAGTCGTTAACCGTCTTCTCCTCCCGGCCCTTCTCCTCGGTCAGGTAGTCGGTGAGGAACTGTTCGATGGCTGCATCCACCGTCAGCTTCCGAACGTCGCGGCTGTCTGGGTGCTGGGCGCGTCCCATCTCATCAACGAACGCGATCAGCTGTGCGGTTGCATCGGCCTCGTCGTCGGCTTGCACACTGCGGTACAAGGTGCGAATTCGACCGTCCGACCAGCGCCCGGCAGTAACGCGTAGCTCCCAGGTGCCGCGCCGCACTTGGCGCATCGAGCCCGTCCCCTTGCGAGCACGAATGCGGCGCTCTTTGGTCATGACCTCGTCGGCACCGTCGAGGCTGAGATGCTTCACGCGCACGCAGAGCTTGTTACCGGCACACTCCTTGACCCGCGCCGACTCAGGCAGAGGGCCGTGCGCCAGCTCCCACACCACGCGTCTGACCGTCGTCAGTTTTCCGTTAACTCTGATCTGGCCGCCACCGCGCCCATCGGTCGCGCCCATCCAGAGATGATGTCGACCCGAGACCTTGAGCTTGCGGCGGATGCGCTCTGCCAGGTCCATGATTACGAAAGTCTAGCGAGCAGTCTAGCAACCTTCTACTGCGGGTTGAAGCGCCGAGAAAAACCGACCTGCTAGACTTTCCATCAGAGGCAAAATCCCGCTCCACCAGCGGCTCTCTTAGTGCGCCCCCAGGGATTCGAACCCTGAACCTGCGGATTAAGAGTCCGTTGCTCTGCCATTGAGCTAGAGGCGCGTGAGCCAGTCAGGCTATCCGACCGCTCGAGGGTGACCGAGGGGACTTGAACCCCCGACCTCCAGGGCCACAACCTGGCGCTCTAACCAACTGAGCTACGGCCACCAAGGACCCTCCACAATGGCACAACGCGCGGCCGGACTTCGACCGGGTTACAGGTTGCCGCGACGAGCCTGGGCCCGTTCGATGGCCTCGAAGAGGGCCTTGAAGTTGCCGGCGCCAAAGCCGCGGGCACCCTCACGCTGGATGATCTCGAAGAACACCGTCGGCCGGTCGGTGACGTTCTCGGTGAAGATCTGGAGCAGGTAGCCGTCCTGGTCCCGATCGACCAGGATGCCCAGCCCCTGGAGCCGGTCCCACGGCAGCGGCAGTGACCCCATCCTCGCCCGCACGTCGTCGTAATAGGCGTCGGGAACGGGAAGAAAGCGCACTCCCCGCGCCCGCATCGCTGACACTGCGGACACGATGTTGTCCGTCCTCATGGCGATGTGCTGGACTCCGGCGCTGCCGTACGACTCGAGGTATTCCTGGATCTGGCTCTTCTTGCGACCCTCGGCCGGCTCGTTCATTGGCAGGACCACGCGCGACCCGTCCCAGACCACGGTCGACATCAAGGCGGAGTACTCGGTCGAGATCTGGTCGTCGCCGAAGTGGACCAACTCGTCGAGACCGAGGGTGTCACGGTAGAAGCCAATCCAGCGTTCGAGCGTTCCCTTGTGGACGTTGGCAACCACGTGGTCGATCCGGCCCAATCGGACCGGTGCACCCGCGGGCCGCGATGGCAGCAGCTCCTCCGAAGCGACGTAACCAGGGAGGAAGACCCCGGAGTAGGCGGACCGCTCGACGAAGGTGTGCTGGGTGTCGCCGTAAAGCGCAATGGTCGCTCGCACCACCTTGCCTGCGGGGTCCTCCTCAGTGCGCGGCGCCACCACCCCGACCGCGCCGCGCGCCAGGGCGGCGTCATATGTCGCCGCGGCCGACGAAACCCGGATGGCGATGTCCCTCACGCCGTCCCCATGGGCCCTGACGTGGTCGGCAATGGCCGACATCGGGGTCAGTGATCCGGTGACGACCAGCCGGATCGAGCCCTGCTCGAGTACGTAGGACGCTCTGTCTCGCACGCCCGTCTCCGGACCGGAATAACCGGTGACGTCGAATCCAAACGCCCCGGCCAGCCAGCCGGCAAAGGCGCGGGCGTTTCCGACCCAGAACTCGACATGGTCCCAGCCCTCGAAGTACCTGGCCGGCGATCGCACCGACAGCGTGACGGTGTCATCGCCGGAACGGCTCGTCATGTTGATGTCCTCCCGTGGAGGTGATCGTCCCAGAGTCCATCCCAGAAGGCCTTCACCCCCTCGAGCATGTCGGCGGCACCGGCGAGGAATTTCTCGTCGTCAAAGCCGGGTAGCCGCACTGCTTCCTCCAGTTCGTCGGCGGTGTGAGCGGCGTGCTGGTCCTCGACCTTGTCGTGCCACGTCCAAAAGGCGAGGTTCAGCTCCTGGCACTCGCGCTCTTTGAAGGCGGTGAGTCCCGCGATCAGTTCCTTCCAGAAGCCGGCCGCGGCCCAGTGCTCGACCGCGTAGGACGCGCCCTCGGCGGTGGAGGCGTCCTCGCTTCCGTAGATCCGCAGGAGCTCGTCGCAGAAGAACAGCGTCGAGTCGCTTCCCTGATGGCGCTTGCCGAGATCGGCGAAGCCCAGGCCGAGAGGCGCCCCGAAGCGCACCAGCCACTCGAAGTGCGCCGCCGCGAACCGAAATCGGCTTCCCTCAACCGTCCCCTCGGTCGAGACCAGCTCGGGATCGACGCCTGGCTGAGCCTGCCCGGCTCGCCCGACCGGCCGGAACACCACGCCGAGCTCGTTCATCAAGATCTCCTTGCCCGCCCGGTACGTGTCGAGGTCGGCCGCGTTGATGACCTTGCGCAGCTGGGCTTCGACGAACAGATGGCTGAAGACGCTGAACTGCACGGTCAGGTGGCGGACCTCGTCCCGGGTTGCCTCGCCTTTCGAGAACCACTTGGTGTAGGGGTTGTCCACGACGACGGGGTGATGAAAGACGACCTCGTCCACCGCTGATCGGAGGTCGACCATGTCCATGATTGCCTCCCGGGTCCACTCTGTAGTCATCCTGTAGGTTCCAGTGAAGGGATTGACCACCTTCACGTCAAGAGAGCGCGGCTTTGCTAGACAGATTGTCCAGTTTGCAAGGACTTTGAGAGGGTGTCGATGGACAGACTGACCAGGACCATTGATCCGCTGGATGCCCGCTTGCTCCACGCACTGGCGGCGTCGCCAAGGGCAGGTGTCCTGGAACTGGCCCGGCAGCTGGGCGTGGCCCGAGGCACGGCCCAGGCCCGGCTGGACGGGCTGCGAGAGCGAGGGGTGGTGACCGGTTTCGGGCCGGACCTCGACCTGGCGGAGCTGGGCTACGGCGTGCTGGCCTTCATGACGCTGGAGATCGCCCAGGGCCGGCTCCACGACGTGGTCGAGCACTTGCGGGACCTGCCCGAGGTCCTGGAAGCCCACGCGACCTCGGGGACGGGCGACCTGCATTGCCGGGTCGTGGCCCGCACGAACGCCCACCTGCAGGACGTCGTCAACCGCATCCTCGAGGTCCAGGGCATCGACCGATCGACCACCGTCATCGCCCTTTCCGAGCAGATCCACTACCGGGTGATGCCACTTGTGGACAGTGCCGCGCCGGCCACGCGGCCAAGCCGGCGGCCACGACGTCCTCAAACGGGAGGATTCGTCACACCTTCGGGGTAAGAAAAGGGAGGACATGGTTGCGAGTCGGTGCCTTGTGACGAGCGTCATGGCTGCAAGTCCGAGTCGATGGGCATACCAGGGCTGTCAACCCGGTTGGAACTAGCTGAGTGGGAGAGTCGTTCACCTAGGTGGGGAAGAGAGAGGTGCGTGGCGAAGCAACGGCCTGAGGGTGGCGAGCAGGACCTGGTCCGGCTCTACCTGGACGAAATCGGAAAGTACCCGCTCCTGACGAAGGAGGACGAGGGACGGCTGGCTCGGGCCATCGAGGCCGGCCGGGACGCGGACGCGGAACTGGCCGCGTCGGGCACCGCCGTGCTGTCTCCGGCGAGGCGGCGGCAACTGCGCCAACTGGTCAAGCGCGGCCAGGAGGCAAGCCAGGCATTTATCAACTGCAACCTGCGGCTGGTCGTCTCGATCGCAAAGAAATATCAGTCCTCGGACATGCCCTTGCTTGACCTGGTGCAGGAGGGAAACCTCGGCCTCATGCACGCGGTGGAGAAGTTTGACTGGCGGAAGGGGTTCAAGTTTTCGACCTACGCCACCTGGTGGATTCGTCAGTCGATCGGCCGGGGGATCGACAATTCGGCCCGGACCATCCGTCTGCCGGTGCATGCCGGCGACCAGGTACGGCGGCTGCTGCGGGTCCGGGCGAGCCTCGAAGGCGAATGGGGCCATGTGCCGACACCGGCCGAGCTGGCTGACGCCATGCAACTGTCGGAAGAGCAGGTCAGCGAGCTGCTCCGCCACGCGACCGATCCGGTCAGCCTGGACACGCCCATCGGGACCGAGGGTGACACCGATCTCGGGGATATCGTTGCCGATCTCGGTGCCAGCTCACCGTTCGATGTTGTGGCCCAGGCCATGCTCGGGGCCGAGATCGAGAAACTGTTTGAGCCCCTCGATGAGCGGGAGCGGGAGATTCTCCGGCTGCGCTATGGCCTCGACCGGGGTGATCCCCGCACCCTCGAGGAGGTGGGGGACGTCCTGCATCTGACCCGGGAGCGGATCCGGCAGATCGAGCGGCAGGCACTGTCCAAGTTGCGGCACCCTTCCGCCGATACCGGTGCGCGGGACCTGCTGGCCAGCTGAGCTTCACATCAACGGCCGGATCGTGCCGGCCCGAATGTCGATCGGCCGGCCGCACCACTCCCCGGTCGTCATGTCGTGGGCCAGCTGCTCATCG
Organism: Acidimicrobiales bacterium; assembly: GCA_051984455.1. Classification (GTDB taxonomy): domain Bacteria; phylum Actinomycetota; class Acidimicrobiia; order Acidimicrobiales; family Palsa-688; genus JBPYFF01. The sequence goes on from JBPYFF010000305.1 coordinate 4,872, forward strand.
CCCGAGGTGGCGATGGTGCGGCTTCCGTCCGGCAGGTCGGCGAGAGCAATGCAGCGCTGGGTCCCCTCTGGTCCTCCAGTGACGGTGTAGCTGGCGACCGTGGCCGGTCCGTCATAGCCGGGCGTGATCGGGCATGTCGGCGTCTGGTGCTCGGTCTCCTCACTCACATCGGCCTGGGCGAAGCCGCCTGTCGACTCCGGAGGCCGGTTCGACCAGAGCGCGAAGGCTTGCTTGGTCAACATCCCGCTGACCGCGCTCACCAGTCCGAGAGTGGCGGATCTGGATCCTTCGGGAGTGGACGCGCGCAGCAGCTCCGCCATCTTGACTGTGGCTTGCAGGACGTAGTTGTTGAGCGGGCCGCCGGCGAACGTCATGCCGCCGGTGACGGTCAGGGGCCGATCATCCGGGTCGTCCCTCAGACCGAGTTCTCGGGCCTGGATGCGGACGGCGACCGGGAAGCAGCTGTAGAGGTCGACATGACGGATGCCGTCGAGGCGCACACCGGCCAGCTCGAGCGCTCGGCTTCCTGCCGCCGCGACACCCGGGCAACGGTGGAGGTCCCTTCGCCGGACGAGCGGAATCATGCAGTTGGACTCGGCTGCGGCCAGCGGGAAGACCCACTGGTCGGACGCAATGCCGAGGCGCTCGGCTGCTTCCGCCGAGGTAAAGATGAGAGCGGCCGCCTGGTTCACATTCCACTGAGACACATGAAGGCGGTTGTAGGGGAAGGCGATCAGCCGGTTGCGCTCGGAGGGGTGGCTGAGTTTCTCTGGCGCAACCGTCGTGCGCGACCAGGCGTCGGGATTGCTTGCCGCGACCCGGCTGAAGCCGGCCCAGAGGGCTGCGATGGCGTCGGCGTGCGCAGCCAACGCCTGCCCGTCGGCCGCCCGGAGCGCGTTTTCCATCATCGCGTACTGGTGCGCCGGGACGGCGAGCCCGCGCTGCAGCTCCAGTGGGTCGATGATGTCACCGTGGGGCAGCAGCACGTCGTCGGGCGCCGGCCCGGCGTCGGCCTGCTCTGGCTCGCTCTTCCCGGATCGCGATATCAGACGTGATCGGTCGCGCGCCTCGCCGCCACACACCGCGACGACATCGGCCTGGCCGGCCGCGATGGCCGCACATGCGCGAGTCAAGAGCGTCTGCTGGAGAACCCCGAGCTGGGCCAGGATGGTTCGGGCCTTGGCGCCGACGGCCTCGGCGACCAGCCGCGCCGCGTCGGCGTAGCCCCACGAGCCTCGCGGCACGGCGACAAGATCAGCCTGTTCCGGGAGCGCCGGGTTCCCGCTGTCGTCTCCGGCGCGGTGCATGGCCTCGATCATCAGGTCGACCGCTTCGTCGCCCTCAGCACCCTTGTGCTGCTGAACTGCCGCCGCCCCCACGAGTACAGGCGTTCGCGGCGGGACCCTCACCGTTGCACCCGCCCGGCTGGGGGCGCGCTCACTGAAGCGGTTGCGGATCGAAACCGGTCGGTCGTCAGTTCGGATCCAGTCAGCGGAAATCCCCCAGTACAATGCGGTGAGAAGCCCCGTGGTGTCGACGGAATGATAGGCCCGGCCTCGTCGGAGACACCTCCAGGGCCGGCGACAAAATGGCCCTTGCGTCCCGTCCCGCCGGGGTGGAGAATCGGTGGAGGACGTTCAGTGGTGTGGGGGCAGCGCTGGCGTTCCTAGGTTGCGTGGGTCTGCCCCCGGGGTGCAGTGACGAACGAGGAGGCAGAACAGTGACCGTCGTCAACGTCTTCATCGGGCAACCAAAGCCAGGGCGGTACGAGGACGCTCTCGAGATGAACCGAGCGTCGAAGAAACTGCTCGAGCGGCACGGTGCGAAGAATCACCGCATTCTCGTCGGGGCGGTGTCGGGTGCCAACTACGGGAGCATCGTCAACTCCTCTGAGTTCGATGACCTCGAGTCGTGGGGCACGTTCTACGACGGCATCATGGGCGACGACGAGCTTTTGGCAATGCAAGCCCAGGCGCAGGGCGCCGACACGCCATATCTGAGCCAGAGCGTCTCGGTCGGCACCGAGGTGCCGATGGGCCGCAAGCGAGGGGACAACGGCCACATCGTGGCCGCATATCTCTCCGCCGCGGTGCCCGGCCGGTTCGAGGCGGCCATCGCGCTGGGCGCACAATTCTTTGACCTTATGGAGCGTCATGGGGCCCGCAACTGCCGGGCGTTCCAGCAGCCAGCCAACGGGGTCCTGCCCGACGTTCTGATCGCTGCCATGGACTTTGACAACATGCGGGCCTATGGCAGGGCGATGAACGCGTTGATGTCAGACCCTGCGGGCCAATTGCTGGCGCTGGTGACTCAGGGCTCTGACTCTCCCATCAGGGCGATCAGCAACGACATCTACACTGAGGTC